>DASVOW010000226.1:0-1794 GCA_036383155.1 Ktedonobacterales bacterium | reverse complement strand
GGCGCCTGAGACGGCACAGCAAGCTGCATCGGCTGAGGATAGCGAGACGGCAGAGTAGGATCGTCGTCACCAATGGGCGGCACTGGTGGACCACCGGGGCGATTATACATACTGTGCTGCCTGCGCTTTCTTGCGAGCCGGGAGACGCTGATGGAGATGGAGATGGAAGGTGCCCCATCGGGTGGGCTGTCGCGTCATCCATGCCCGTTAGGTAGAAATGTCTGCGAGAGGCAGCATAAACGCGTGTGGGGGGTAGCGTCAAGGGGGCAGCGGCTTTAGCTGTTCGATCTGTGTGCGAGGGGCGCTTGTGCAGGCGGGAGCGGCGTGGTAGAGTGTTGGCGGAGGTACAGACCATTGGAGATAGCCTGAACGCCGGCAGATGACGAGCCCAGCGAGCCTGTGATAGACGCAGGCGCGTCGTGTGGTGGTGGAGTACGCGGTATTCCCACGGCAGACGCGCAACTTGGTATGCTCAGCACGATTTTTCCTCAACATCGCCGGTTTCCCCGACCCACAATCCACATCTACGGGGCAGTGCCACGTGCCAGGCGACACGCCAGGCGGCATCCGGCGAGGGATCTCCAGCCACCTCCAGCAATTTGCTCCGGCTCACAGCGACGCCAGTATGTCTTGTAGAGACAGGTGTCGGAGTCGGATAGTACGGCTGAATGAATTCATACTAACCTCCCTCAGCAGTATGGGCCGCTCTGCCGGCGGTGACACATCCCCAAGTGATGCAATCGAGATGTTGCGAACGAGCATAGCTCGTTTTCGCCAGGTAGGGGTGTGTTTGCCAGTTATGTTGTTACATGTTCGTTCACTGTCGAAAACGTTTGGCGCGGCGGATGTGCTGCGCGATGTCTCGCTGGTGGTCAATCGCGGCGAGCGTATTGGTCTTGTCGGGGCAAATGGCGCGGGCAAGACGACCTTGCTGCGCATCCTGACGGGGGGTGAGGCAGCTGACGCGGGAACCGTGACATTCGCGCCGGATGTGGAGGTGGGGTATCTACCGCAGACGACGCCGGACTTCCACGGCGCGACGCTCGACGATCTGATCCGCGAGTCGGTGGGCGGTCTGCGGCGCATGGAGAGCCGCATGCGCGCGATCGAAGCTGAATTGGCGGCGGCTGGTGGTGATGGCGCGGAGGGCTCGGATGGGCGGGTGCAGGCGCTGCTGGATGAATATGGCCATCTGGCGACGCGCTTCCAGGATCGCGGAGGGTATGAGCTGGACCATCGGATCGCGGCGGTGCTGGCGGGTCTGCGGCTGGATTATTTGCCACGGACGCGCGAGGTGCGCAGTCTCTCTGGGGGCGAGCGGGCGCGTGTGGGTGTGGCGGCGCTGCTGCTGCGCTCGCCGGATCTGCTGCTACTGGACGAGCCGACGAATCACCTGGATGTCGCGTCACTCGAATGGCTGGAGGGATACCTGGCCGCGTATGACGGGGCGGCGTTGATCGTCTCGCACGACCGGCAGTTTCTCAATCGGACGGTCACGGTCATCTGTGAGATCGATGATCTGACGCGCGGGCTGGTGCGCTATGAGGGTGATTACGACGCCTACGCGCAGGCGAAGGCGGCGGCGCGGGCGGAGTGGGAGGAACGGTATCAGCGACAGCAAGAAGAGATCAAAGAGCTGCGGCGGCGTATCCGCGAGGCGGACACACATGGAGGGCATAATCGCGCGCCGACGGATAATGATAAGATGAGCTACAAATTCTTCGGCGAGCGGGTGCAGCGGACGGTGGGTCGCACGGTGCGGTCGGCGCAGGAGGAGCTGGCGCGCATCGAGGC
>DASVOW010000225.1:0-1714 GCA_036383155.1 Ktedonobacterales bacterium | reverse complement strand
ACCAGCCAGGGATAAGCCTGGGCATATTGGCCGAGCACAAAAAACGTCGCCGGCGTATGCGTCTGCTCCAGGTAGGAGATGATCTGCGGTGAGTAGGCTGGTGTCGGGCCGTCGTCGAAGGTCAGCGCAACCACGCTGGCGCGCGGCGCGCCATAGTCGCTCGCGCTTTGTATCGCCCACCCTACGGGCTTTGGCGCGTGGCCGTTCGGGCAGCCCTGCCCAGCGGAGATCGATCCGGTATACGGTGGCCACGAGCCTCCCCCACCGGGCGGCACCCCGTCACCTACAACCCTAGGTGTAGCCTTCGCGGTGGCGGTTGCCGTAGGTGGTGGGAGCGTCGCGGTCGGCGTGGCGGGCAGATCCGTCTCTGTCGCATGCGCCGTCGGGCTGGGCCCAGTGAATGCGCGCAGGAACCCTTCGATGCTTCCACCGCCCATATACAGGCTGCCAGAGAGGCTCGCCACCAGTAACAAGATGCTCATTACCACCAACACTGCGCGCCTGCGCCGCTGTGCCCGGACTGGAGCCGCTGTGCTCGTATCCACTCTCGTGGTCAAAGGCTTCGTATCGCTGCCCGCTGTCTCCGTAAGCTCATGGTCTTCTGCTTCAGCGGACGCGCTCACCGCACCATCCGCTGGCAATTGCTCCACGTGTGGCTCTTCCACCTGTCACCTGCCTCACCAATACTCCACCCCACCACGCCTCATGGCGACAACATGTGTGCAGGGCGCACACTGGCGACCATAATAGCAGGCACCGCTAGCTTTGTATAGTGAGTGGGCAAGGCCATAAGCCCTGCACTACGTTCCCACCTGCACCGCAGCCTCATCCCTGCACCGCAGCCTCATCCCGGAGCCTTGCCAACCGTCCACAGGCACGTATGCATCTATGAGCTGGTGAAGCGCCTCCTTGGTGGTGGGGCGGCACTGCTCTGCAATTTCGTTCCCCCCTTGGCAAACTGACTGCGAGCAGGGCTACCAGACGCTGGCTATCCTGGCGAGCTCTTCTATCGTCGCCCATGGCAGCCACTGCCTACGACAAGCACAAGCGGCGGCAGGGACTTTCAGGCCCTGCCGCCGCCGACACACTGGGGTGCATCCATTGTCGCCGCTCGCCACCCCCTGACCCCGCAACGAGGCTACGGAATCGTCATCAGTCCCCGCTCGACCTTGAGGCGAATGATGCGGTGGACGGATGCCTGTAGCCGCGCCTGCGAGATGCGCCCCGACGCGACGGCTTGCGTCATCGCCGCGACCACCGCTGCCAGCCGGTCCTGCTCGATCGGCGCCTCGATCAGATCGTTGCCGGCCAGGAAGGCGCGCACACTCGCCTCCGCAAGCCCCTGTACCGGATTCGGGTAGCCGTGCTGGCTCATGTACTGGATCAGCCCCTGCGCATCCAGCGCGTCCGTCACGATGACCCCCTGATAGCCCAACTGCCCGCGCAGCACCCCGTTCACCAGCACCGGCGAGAGCATGGCCGGATTCTGCGCATCAAACGCGGGCGCCATGACCGTGGTGACCATGATCATCCCCGGCTGGTGGCTGAGCAGCGAGCGGAACGGCGCGAAGTCGATCGCGTTCATCTGGGCCTGACTGTGATTGATCGTCGGCAGCGTGAAATCCGGATTGCCGGTCGCGGCGCCGATGCCGGGCCAGTGCTTCAACGTCCCCGCGACGCCATGTTGCTGCAAGCCGTCGAGGAAGGCTCCCGC
>DASVOW010000224.1:0-5287 GCA_036383155.1 Ktedonobacterales bacterium | reverse complement strand
TGTTGAATGTGCCACCAGTGTCACAATTGGTGTCACGTGGCATTGTGTCGCTCTATTGTCGTTTGGCTGCAGACAAGAGCAAACCCTCCTTCATGTCTTCTGATCCGGCGCTGCGGTGAGAATTCGAGCTCGTAAAGATTGGCATTCTTGCCAGGCCTGCCGTCGATTTCCCCATTGCTCACTCGATTCGCCACATGGCGGCCCTTGACAGACGCATCAAAAGTGTTTACACTAATAACTGTTAATATCATTCACATTTGCGATGATGAGTAACACAATTGGAGATCGGCGAGATGTCAGGTCCGGCACAGCAGCCACGAACGCGTCGCGAGCGGAAGCGCCTCGCAACCTACGAGGAGATCAGGCAGACCGCGCGCACTGTTATGGCGGCAGAGGGAACTGCAGGCGTTTCCCTACGGGCGATAGCAGCAGAGATGGGACTCACGCCACCCGCGCTCTACCGCTACTACGCGAGCCGCGATGACTTGCTTACGGCGCTCATCATCGAGGATTACAACGCGCTGGGGGAGGCGCTCGAGCAAACCAGGGACGCTCATCGCGAGCGGAGTTCCGCCGACCAGTTCTATGCGGTTGGCCTAGCGTACCGTGCCTGGGCCATCGCTCATCCCACCGATTACGAGCTGATTCTCGGCAACCCTATCCCCGGCTACCATGCGCCGGCTGAGATCACCCAGCCGGCGGCGCGACGCGGCTTAGGGGCACTCCTGGCCATCCTGGTCAGTGCGTGGAATCGCGGAGAGTTGGCCACTCCGCCGGAGTACGCAGAGACACCTGCGGCTGTGGAGCCAGTGCTGGAAGAGTGGCGCCGTGAGCTTGGACTCGACGCGCCGGCGGCGATTTTCCGCCTTGCGGTCGCTCTGTGGGGACGCCTGCATGGCCTGATTCTGCTGGAGCTGTTTGGGCATCTCGGCCCGCTTGTCGGCGATCCTGCCTCGTTCTTCGAGGCGGAGCTGCGCAGCATACTTGCTACCCTCGACATGCACGTCGAAGCCTTCTGACCATTCCGTCTGCGTACAAGTGAGGGCTGGCATCGACATCGACCTCTCCTGACAAGCGCACCTGCGCTGCGTCCGGGCATTCCTATGGCTGCTATGGCCCGTACCTGGCCGGCTGCGTTACTTCGGTCTTGAAGACCACCAGCAGAGAACTACCAGAAAGGAGTACATGTATGTCCCTGTCCAGCCAGACGGCACCCAAGCGCGTCACCGGTATGAATCGCAGAGTCCGCATCGTTGTGGGCACAGGTGCCATCCTCGCCCTGCTCATCGCGATCTACCTTGGCGCGGCCCGCTTGTATTTACATGCGCGAGTGCAAGCGGCACAACAGGCGCCCGTCGTCACCGGCATCACCCAGGTGACGCTGACCGACTACACCTTCTCGCCAGTCAACATTCGCGTCGTGAAGGGGACGACCGTCACCTGGCTCAACAAGGATGCGGCGTCGCACAATATCGTCTTCGACAACAACATGGCGCAAAGCGCCATCCTCCCAGCACATAGCGGGAACTACAGCTACACGTTTCTGACGCCGGGGACCTATACCTATCACTGTGGGCTCCATCCTGAGATGGTAGGCAAAGTCATCGTGACCAGGTAGCGTTACGCTGGCGACCAATGACATGCAGGTGGTGTCCACGGCACGGGAGTGCTTATCTGCTGTCTATTCGTGTGAAAACAGCCGCTTCGAGGTCAATGTCGAGGCCGATGACTGCACCCCGCTCGTGCCAGTGGCGGCGGTCGCGTCCTCCTTTGCCTGGCCAGTGGCGGCGGCGAAACGCTCGATAGTGTGATATTCGGATCGAGGCACTGAGAAGTGCCACAAAGTGAGGTGATTTCTGATGAAATACCGACATGTAGTAGTGCAGCACACCGGAGGGCCAGAGGTCTTACACGTCGTGGAAGACGAGCTTCCAGTCCCGGGCCCCGGCCAGGCGCGCGTCAAGATTCTAGCGGCCGACGTGTCGTTCACAGACGTGAATCTGCGGCGTGGACGCTATCCCGGCGCACCGAAGCCACCCTTCATCCCTGGCTATGCGATGGTCGGCGTGGTAGATGAGCTAGGCCCGGATGCCTCAGGGCTTGCGGTCGGACAATCCGTCGCCGCGCTCACGGTCTACGGGAGCTACAGCCAGTACATCTGCCTGCCCGTAGGAAAGCTGGTTCCCATGCCGGCAGGGCTTGATCCCGCCGAAGCGGTAAGCCTGGTGTTGAACTATGTGGCCGCCTACCAGATGCTGCACCGTGTGGCCCATGTTGCGCCGGGTGAGCGTATCCTGGTGCATGGGGCTGCCGGCGGCATGGGTACCGCCCTTCTGGAGTTGGGTCACCTCGCCGGCCTGGAGATGTACGGCACCGCATCCAGGCCCAAGCACGATCTGGTGGCCCGTCTGGGTGCCACTCCGATTGACTACACATCCGAAGACTTCGTGGCGCGTATCGCCGCCCTGACCAGCGGCCAGGGCGTGGATGCCGCGTTTGACCCGATGGGAGCTGCGCACTTGCGCCAAACTACGAGAGCCGTGCGCAGCGGTGGGACCGTAGTTGGGTATGGCACCTATGCCGCGGCCAACCGCGGCAGCAACATTGTGCTGGACGTGCTATCGCAATACATGCAAGTGGCGCTAGGGGCGCTGTCGCCCAGCCGGAAACACGTCGCGTTCTATGACATCCGACCATTAGCAAAGAAGCGCCCCGAATGGTTCCGGGAGGATCTCACGGCTCTCCTCAATCTGCTCGCCGCAGGCAGACTCCACCCGGTGATCGCGGCGCGTCTGCCCCTAGACGAGGTGGTGCGCGCCCACCAGCTCGTGGAGCACGCTGAGGTGCAGGGCAAGCTAGTGCTCATTCCGAATCCTTGATCTGACCCCTGATCGGCGTTCTGCCCACGGGATGTGCAACGAGTTCCATGGGCTCAGCTAAAAAAGGGCAATCGGGTTCACAGCAAACCTCGTTGCCAGCACCATCTGAGCCTGCGCCCATGGTGCCAAGAGCTATCCCGAAAGCGTGGCACCGGGAAAAGAAATGAGCGAGGCCAATCGATCTGTGGGCGTTTGGGATGTTCGGTAAAACCGCTGGCAACACCATCCATTGCGCGTGTACCTCTCTTGGTGCATGCGAGCAAACGTTTCACGGAATATACTATCTCTTTGCGCCTGGAGCCTATCCAGGCGCGCGTTATTCGTATATGGAGTGTTCCCATGAAACGGATCCCTCTCGGACACACTGGCATGGAGGTCAGCGCCTTCTGCTTGGGCGTTATGTTTTTTGGCACGTTGACGGCTGAGGACATGGCCTATCAACTGGCAGACCGCTATTTTGAGGCAGGAGGACGCTTTTTCGATACCTCGAACAATTACGCCTTCTGGATCAACGGTGCGACTGGCGATGAAAGCGAAACGGTCCTGGGGCGCTGGCTCAAGAGCCGCAAGCACCGCGATCAGATCATTCTGGCAACCAAAGTTGGAGCCCGGCCTACCCAGCCGGGCGGAGGCAAGGATAGTTGGGAAGGACTTTCTGCTCGCGCAATTGAGCGAGCCGTCGAAGGCAGTTTAACCCGCCTGGGGACTGACTACCTCGATCTCTATTACGCGCACATCGACGATCGGCAGACCCCCTTGGACGAAACGCTCGCCGCCTTTGACCGGCTCGTCACGGCCGGAAAAGTCCGTGCCATTGGCTGTAGCAATATGATGGCCTGGCGCATTGAGCAGGCCCACAGCATCAGCCACCTGCATGGCTGGACCGCGTATTGTTGTGTGCAGCAGCGGTATAGCTACCTGCAGCCCACAGCGGGAACGACCTTTGAGACCCAGGTCGCAGCCTCCCAGGAATTGCTGGATTACTGCCAGGCCCATGAGGATTTTCCACTGCTTGCCTACTCTCCGCTCCTCTCTGGCGTGTACACCCGCCAGGATGTCACTTTGCCGCCGCAATACCGATCAAGTGATACGGAGGCCCGTCTGGGCGCACTGGCAACCGTGGCCGCCGACACCGGTGCCACGCCCAATCAGGTGGTGCTCGCCTGGCTACGTCAGAGTACGCCCGCCGTCATCCCCCTGATTGCCGCCAGCAACACCACACAACTGGACGAGAACCTGGGGGCAGTGCAGGTGCAGCTGTCAGGCGAACACCTGCGCCGGTTGAATAGCCCTGACATGTAGATCAGTTCGGACAATCAGGTCGTGAAAAATGGCTCGCTGGTATTTGCAACAGGCCGCACGGCTCCGCTGGCGATACTGGCCATACCTACCTCCTTGTTGAGAGCTGTTGTGTTCTTTCTCTTCAAGGAGGCATATTTCTACGCCGATTGGCTATTGGTCACATCTCGTTGCGCAATTCGTGGGCCTGTCGGTTCCAAGACCACCGCTGCCACGCGCAGCGCTTCCAGGCGCGGAGCCGCTGGTGGATCGGATGCCGGCAACTCTGCTGCAAGCGCCTCCCAGCCCGCGAATGTGTTGGGAAAGCTGCCCAGCGTCTGGGGGTGCAGGCCGCTGTCGTCACAGGTCGCAACCACGATCGTGGCTTTGGCCACATCAATGCCTACGGTGACCATCTGGTGCGCCTCCTCGTGTCCCGTGTGTCGGTGCGTTGTGCTGCGCCTACCGCCTGCGGGCCGCCAACCTCCTCGTATGCGAGCTGCCGCCAGAGGCGAGCACCCACCATTCTCTGCGTCGGCGCAGGCCCGATGCTGACCGGTCTACGCCCAGGGGTGCACATGCTCATGGGACGTCATGCTGCCCTTGGCGGGGCTATTTCGGACTTCGTTTCCCGTCTGCCGCAAAAGCGGGGCCAGCCGAACCCTCTGCGCGTCAGCATGCGTTCCCACCAGGCGGGTTTCCGTTCTGGCTGACCCCATACCATGATACGAGGCGGGTTTCGCGTCGGCCCGCAGGCCGACTTCAGGCGCGGTTTCAACCGCCGGCCCACTCCCGCGCCCTCTGCACACCCTTCATCCCCTCTTTCGTCTTGACACACCGCCGCCGCCACGATAAAGTACCTATATCCATATGGAGATATGAACCCCCACTTGGGAGGAAACGCCAATGCAGGCACCATTGAGCGACGACGCCGTTCTTGCTCGCATCAAAGAGCACAAGCTGATCGAGAACGTCGAGCATATGAGCCCCACCTACCTGGAAGGGCTCAAGCGCATCCTCACCGTCTCCGCCGACACCGAGCTGATCAGCGCGCCAGCCTACATGCACGCCGCGCGTTTCGCCCCCAACCTCAACACCTTCGGCTCCGCCATCGCCATCGTGCAGGACGA
>DASVOW010000223.1:0-1985 GCA_036383155.1 Ktedonobacterales bacterium | reverse complement strand
CAAAGACGACAACGTAATGTGTTTTTGCGTCGTCCGGCGTGCTGCGATACCACAACTTTCAATGCGAAAGGGACCATAGCGAGCAACGACTGCCCGCCGATACTCGCGGTACTCGCCGGGATAAAGTGCGATTTCCTCAGCTATAGAGTGTCTCCGAATAGTGCCTATCGGTTCAGGAAGGCAGTCTACCATCTCCACCTTGGTTGTACAACTGCTGGCCGTCTCAACACATCTCTCATTGTTTAGCCAAGCGTGAGAGGGAGGAATGCCAGCGGTCCATTAGTAGCGCTGCGCGCCACCAGTTGCGAGGCGAGCAGCACGATAGACTGCGCGCCACCCCGAGATCCCTATGGGAGGATAACCAGAGTCTTGACCCTTACGTTACGTCATGGTTTAGCATACCTCTGGGAGGTGATACCGATGAGCTATTCAGTTGGGCAGGTCGCGAAGATCGCCAGGGTGACGGTGCGAACACTACATCACTATGACGAGATCGGCTTACTCCATCCCAGCGGACGACTGGACTCCGGGTACCGCAGCTATTCAATGGCTGACTTGGAGCGCCTGCAGCGTATCCTCTGCTATCGTCAGCTTGGCTTTCCGCTCGACCAGATCAAAGCGATGCTCGACGATCAGGATACCGATCCGCTTGAGCACCTGCGACGGCAGCATGTCTTGCTCAGCAAAAGGATCTCCGAGTTGCAGCGCATGGTTGCAACGGTAGAGACACTTATGGAGGCACGTACGATGGGCATTACCCTTGAACCGAACGAACTATTGGACGTTTTTGGAGACACTGATCCGTTCGCCTACACCGAAGAGGCGGAGCAGCAGTGGGGCAGCAGCACCGCGTGGGCCGAGGCACAACGCCGCACGTCAACCTACACGAAGGATGATTGGATGCGCATGCAGGCAGAGTCCGCAGCCATGATGGCTGCCTTCGCCGCCGCACAGGCCGATGGGCTGGAGCCTACCAGCGCGCGTACCATGGCGCTTGCAGAGGAGCACCGCATGTACCTTGAGCGCTGGTTCTACCCATGCAGCCACAAGATGCACCGTGGGCTTGGCGACTTGTACGCCAACGATCCCAGGTTCGCGGCAAATATTGCCAGGTTCGCCGCCGCAGACGCCAACTTGGCTGGCTATCTTCGAGACGCGATCTACGCCAATGCTGAGCGGAGCGCTCACACTGGGCGATAGGCAAAAGCGAGACAGGATACCATCGATGAACACACTACCTTCCGCATCTGAGCAGTCCCATGCCGCCTCTGACGTTGAGGTGCCAGTTCCGGCAATCGATCTCAGCATCTACGTGATGCCAGCGTTCGCGACGCTCACTGTTAGCGATCTGGCGGCCTCTCGGCGATGGTACGTCGAGGGACTGGGACTTGCGGTCCTCGCGGAACTGCCCGGGCCGTCAGGCAACGTGGCATTGATTCACCTGCGCCGTTGGCGCTATCAAGACATGCTGCTCGTGCCTGGGCGCAGCCTGGATGCTCCGTCTGCTCGCGGCATACGCCTGACCTTCTCTGCGCACGGCGCTGACCTCGACACGCTGATAGCGCAGGCGCGGGCCGTCGAAGACGGTGTGGTAGAGGGTCCATATACGACGCCATGGAACACGCGCGATGTGCTTGCCCGCGACCCCGACGGCTACGAGGTGGTCTTCACGTCCACGCTGCCCGCGGAACTCCACAATCCTGAATTTGCCAGCCGCATGGAGCAGGTGAAACAGCAGATGCTCTTGGCGCGGAACACAAGCCCAAGCGACGTGAATAGCCAATGATCACCGTTGTACGGGACGAGGAATGGGCGGCACTCATCACGAGTGCCGCCCATTCTTCGTCCCGTGCAACGGTGATCACTGGCTATCCACGTCGCTTGGGCTTGTGTTCCGTGCCAAGAGCATCTGCTGTTTCACCTGCTCCATGCGGCTGGCAAATTCAGGATTGTGGAGTTCCGCGGGCAGCGTGGACGTGAAGACC
>DASVOW010000222.1:0-1814 GCA_036383155.1 Ktedonobacterales bacterium | reverse complement strand
CCCACAGCCTCACATGATGCCGGTGATCCACGTCGTGTCTATTTGCCTGTCCACTTGAAGTACTGCAGGACCTGTTTGTAAATCGCAAGCTCGCGCTGGCTATGCTCAGGCGGTTTCGTGGGTGTATAGTGGTATTGGAAGTAAAACAGATACTGGTGGCCGCCAAAGCGCGTGACCGCCATTCGGCTGATGTAGCTAGTGGGGATGTCGCTATCGTACAGCGTGGACGATGAGCCACTGATCACCACGGGGACAGCTTCCGGTTTGAAATACGGATTGACAGTTGTGGACCACTCCGGGCAGTTGACCACGACAGCGAGGGAAATGAGTTCCAGGACTCGCGGCACCGGCGCGCGAGTGTCATCAACCGATATGCCCGGGGGTACCAGCGCAACCTTGTGGTTGCACTCGTCACCACCCTGCTGCAGTGACTCGGAGTAGCTTGTTGCAGTCCACTGAGGTGGAACAGGAATGTCGAACGAGAACTTTGCATCATGATACCAAGTCCACCCCTTAGGTAGGGAAGATGTACCCGAGCCAGACTGATTCGACTGGCCGCAGCCTGCTAGAAGTAGCAGCACAAGTGCTATGGCCAATCCCAGAACGATACGTGCTCGCCATGCCACCAATGCGGCACGCTTTCTCGACATGGGGCTCTTCCTCTCATACACTGGATGGATATGCAAGGTAAGAGAATGGGTCGATTGAGCCACCGTGCTCAATTGGGTCTCGTGCGGTTCCTAGAAGGATGGCGGAGGTATACCTAGGAGGTGCCAACGAACTCCTGCGTGTGGTGATGCTGCCTTGGGTAGTCGAATAGCCTATGCATGCTTACCTAAGCAGGCTCAGACTGTAACGCAAGCATAAAAGATGAGCTGCAATCTGTCAAGATGATACCCAAAAGCGATAGGGCTCTTTGCTGGATCCCGTGCCACAATAGCAACACCGCCGCACCTGGTGCGTTGACACCGTCACTGGGGAGTGTATATCCTGCTAGCGGGCGTCCCAACCCATGCTGATAGCAAGTGCGTGCGCCTCTGACATGCGAGCGTGTAAGTGGTGTCAGCGCCGATCCTCCTGCGCCCTCCCGTCGAGCGAGAAGAAACGAGGCAGTAATGCTGGTAGACAAACCCCTTGCCGAGCTTGAGCACTACCATCCCCCATTGACACGCCAGCCCGATTTCGAGAGCTTCTGGGAGCAGTCGCTCGCCGCGAGCGCCGCCCAACCGCTGAACGCCACCGTCGAGGCGATTGACTACCCGACCGACCGCGTCGCCATCTATGATGTGCGCTACAACGGCTTCTCCTCCACGGGCGAAGCAGACACGCGCATCGCCGGCTGGTATCTCACCCCCAACGATCACCTCACCGTCAATGGCAAGACGCCGACGATCATCGTCTATCACGGCTACAGCGGCTCCAGGGGCCTCCCCGCAAACCACCTGCACTGGGCCGCGCTCGGCTACAACGTCTTCGCCGTCGATACGCGCGGGCATATCGGCGACAGTCCTGATAACAACGCCTACCCCACCGGCGCGGCCGTCCTCGGCTGCATGACCCAAGGCATCGCCGACCCCGCGACATACTACTATCGCTTCGCCTATCTCGATTGCGTCCGCGCGGTCGATTTTGTGCGCTCGCGACCTGAGGCCGGACCCATCCTGCTCACCGGGGCCAGCCAGGGCGGCGGCCTAACGCTCGCCGTGGCCGCGCTCGCGAGTGGTGACGACATCGTCGCCGCCATGCCCGACGTTCCCTTCCTCTGCCACTTCGAGCGCGCCCTCGAAGCGTTCTCAGACGGACCATACCACGAG
>DASVOW010000221.1:0-6162 GCA_036383155.1 Ktedonobacterales bacterium | reverse complement strand
CAGCGTTATGCGCCGACGGCGGGCACCTCGGATGCACGCACCTGATCGTTGAAGGCTTTCACGTCTTCGGCGATCAGACGCTGTACCTCAGCCTGCTGTGCCTGTACTTGCTCGCTGAGCATGGCAAAGACTTCGAACGAGCCTTTGGTTGGCGCGTCATCCGACTCTTCGATCATCGCGCTGAGCGTCGCCAGCTTCTCTTTGAGCTTCGCCGCACCGCCTTCCAGCGGCTTCTCGGCGTCTATATTGACGAATGTGCCTTCGGCTGCTTTGAGCTTGTCTTTCAGCGCGGTGGCAGCCTCTTTGAGCTGCTTATAGGTCTCGTCCTGCTCGTTGGCCTTGGCACGATCCTCCCAACTCTCCACTTGTTTGCGCAAGCGACGGAGCTGGTTGATGGTTTTATGCGCCTGGTCGAGCTGGTCGCGGATGCCGCTCTTGAGGTTGAACTGCGCCTTGAGATCGTCGGCGGTGACGGGCAGCCGTGGATCGGGCAAGACTGTGAATGGCTGCGTGACAGTCGTGTCACCAACAGTGATGCGCACCTGATAGTCGCCCGCTACTGCGCGGGGGGCGAGGGACTCGTCGGCCATGAGCGCTGACGGGCTCTTCTTTTCGTCTTTCTTATCGGGTTCCTCCAGGGCCGTGGGCCTAGAGTAACGCAGATTCCAGACGAAACGGTTGGCGCCAGGCTCCGCGGGGACGCGCGGCAACTCCTCACCCTTGCTGGAATAGGTGCGGATCGTGTTGCCCTGGGCGTCGAGGATGGCCAGTTTTACCTCGTCTTCCGGCTTGGTCGCGAAGGCGTAGTGAATGATCACACCGCTGGGTGGGTTTTTGCCGGCATCGAGGATGTCGAACGTGTATGTGCCGCTCGGCGTCTGGCGCTGGCGTACGGCGACCGTTACCGGCCCGACTATTTGATAGCCGACGTAACCGGCGGGCAATTCTTCAGGCTCCCAGCCGTCAAGTTCATAGTGGAAGCGCATGGTGTCGCGCGGCTTGAAGAGCGTGACCGGCGCCTCAGCGGATGACTGGTCTATCTGATAGAGCGGTGAGAGGTCGTCGAGCACCCAGAAGGCGCGCCCGTGAGTGGCGGCGATCAGGTCCGTGTCCTTGACGATGAGATCGTGGATTGGCGTGACAGGTAGGTTGCCCTGGAAGGGCTGCCATTGCGCGCCATCGTCAAATGAGATGTAGACGCCCGTCTCAGTGCCGGCGTAGAGCAAACCACGCCGGTTCGGGTCCTCACGAACGACGCGGGTGAAGTCGTGCTCACCGATGCCAGTAGTAATTGCCGTCCACGTGGCGCCGTAGTCGTTGGTCTTGAAGAGATAGGGCGCGGTGTCGTCGTTCTTGTAGTTCGTCGCGGCGACGTAGGCAGTAGCGGCGTCGTGTGGAGATGGCTCGATGATGCTGATGAGCGACCACTCCGGCAGACCTTTAGGTGTGATGTTATTCCAGGTCTTGCCGCCATCGCGCGAGATGTGAACCAGGCCGTCGTCGGATCCGGCCCAGAAGACGCCCTTCTCATGCGGGGACTCGCGGAACGCGAAGATCGTGCAATAGATTTCTGCGCCGCTGTTGTCGGCGGTGATGGGGCCGCCTGATGGTCCGAGCTTCTCGGGATCGTTTCGTGTCAGGTCAGGGCTGATGGTTTCCCAGCTCGTTCCGTTGTCGGTCGAGCGATGGATGAAGTTAGAGCAGATATAGAGCTCGTCGGCGTTGTGCGGGGAGATCTCGACCGGGAAGGTCCACTGGAAGCGGTACTTCATGTCTCGCGCGCCGACGCCGGCTACAGTGGCGGAGAGGACTTCGGGCCACACGGTGACATTGCGCTTGTGGCCGGTCTCTGGGTTCCAGGCGAGCAGACGACCGTGACCAGGGCCTGTGCCGATACCGCCGCCAAAGACCGTATATGGCGGCTTGGGGCTGACTGCAATGTAGCCGCTCTCACCACCACCCGGCTCAACGTAGCTCCTCCACGAGATCGCGCCCTCGAAGTCGATGCTGGGTATGCTCATCGCCCAGTTGTCTTGCTGGGAGCCGTAGACGTTGTAAGGGATCTGATTGTCAGTGGTGACGTGGTAGAATTGGGCGGTCGGCTGGTTGAGAATGCTGGACCAGGTGCGTGCGCCGTCAAAGGTAACAGCTGCCCCACCATCGTCGCTCTCGATCATACGATCGGAGTCCTGCGGGTCGATCCAGAGGCCGTGGGTATCGCCATGCGGCGTCGGAATGGTGGTGAATGTCTTGCCGCCGTCGGTGGATTTGTAGCATCGGAGATTCAGCACCCAGACCGTGTCGGCATGCTGGGGGTCGGCGTAGATGTGCATGTAGTACCACGGACGACGGCGTAGGTCGGCATTGGTATTGACTTTTTCCCAGGTCTCGCCCCAGTCGTCGGAGCGGAATACACCGCCGCCGTCTTTGCCTTCCTCACCGGCAGCCTCGATGACCGCCCAAACGCGGCCTGCCTGCGCGGGGGAGGCGGCCACGCCCATCTTGCCGAGGAGGCCAGTGGGGAGCCCTTTGGCGCGGCTGATGTCGGTCCAGGTGGTGCCGCCGTCGCTGCTTTTCCACAGGCCAGAGTCTTCGCCGCCACTAATCAGTGCATGGGGATGGCGCTGCACCTGCCAGACGGCAGTATAGAGCACGTTGGGGTGATGCGGGTCCATCGCGAGATCAATAGCTCCGGCGCGATTGCTCTTGTAGAGCACTTTCTCCCAGGAGGCGCCGCCATCTGTCGAGCGGAAGACGCCGCGTTCCTCGTTGGTTCCCCAGGCATGGCCGAGGGCCGCGACGTAGACGATGTCAGGACTCTTGGGATGGACGATAATGGCGCCGATGTGACGGGTGTCGCTCAGGCCGACGTTACGCCAGGTATGGCCGCCGTCGGTCGACTTGTAGACGCCATCGCCATGCGAGACATTGCCGCGAATCGTGGACTCGCCGGTTCCAACGAAGATCACATTCGGATCGGACGACGAGACGGCGATAGCGCCAATGGCGGAAGTCTTGAAGTAGCCGTCGGAGATGTTCTCCCAGATGGCGCCACCGCTGGTGGTCTTCCAAACGCCACCCGCGGCACCGCCGAAGTAAAAGGTGGCGCGGTCGGTGGGGTGGCCGGCGACGGCGACGACACGTCCGCCACGGTGGGGGCCGATGTTGCGCCATTCGAGCGAGGTGAGCAGTTTCGGGTCAACGTTGCCCGTGGGCTGAGGTCCGTGTGACTGTGGAGTCGATGGCATGGGCTAACTTCCCTTTCTGATGCCGTCACATGGAGCATGTGTCGCGCGATGTGTTCGATGGGGAGGTATGCGTCATCGTGCGAGTATCATGTTCATCTAACATATACACCCGCACCCCATCTAACGCAAGACTCGGCGGGAAAATGAGACGATCCGTGTGACGCGCTATGGAAGAGTTTGGCGGGTAGGGAACTGCCACATTATAGCCAAGAGAAGTACAAGTATGGCAACATACGGATACCTCACTCCCATGCAATTGTTGCCATACTCGTTGCTGGCTGGCTCTGGACATCAGGTTTGGTTATCGTCTCATGCGATTGCTTGCATTGATTGCGTCGCCTGTGCGCATGCTATCGCCTGTTCATAGACGCGCACGTACTCCTCGGCCATGCGTGTGATGCCGAAGCGCTGCTCGGCGATTTGCCGGCACTCCGCACGGGCAATCGATGGCAGCTCGTGTATCGCGGCGACAAGCTCTGCATCGGTCTCGCGGATGAAGCCCGTCACACCGTCCTCCACGACCTCTGCAGCGGCGCCACGCGGGCGTGTCAGCACGGGCGTGCCACATGCCATTGATTCGATAAAGACTATGCCAAACGGCTCGGGCCAGTCTATGGGCAGGAGTAGTGCACGAGCGTGTCCAATCAGCTCACACTTGCGGCGCTCGTTGACCGGGCCCAAAAAATCGATCAGGGGATCAGACAAGAGTGGCTCGACTACCTGTTTGAAGTAGGGGCGATCCTTGGTGTCGGTCTTCGCGGCAATTTTAAGTCGGACACCTGCCTGCTTCGCGATATGAATCGCCCGCTCGGGTCCCTTCTCGGGTGTGATGCGTCCGACGAACGCCAGATAATCCTCTGGCTCTGGATAGTAGCGGAAACGGCGGATGTCTATCCCGTGGTGAACAGTTGCGGCCCAGTGGATGCCCGAGACGGGCACGCGCTGGCTTTCACTAATGGATACATAATTGGTATTGGGGTACGCTTGCAGCAGACGTACGAGGGCGGGAGGATCGAGCCGACTGTGAAAGGTTAGGATGGTAGGTGTTTGGGTGGATGCTATGAACGGCAACGTCAGTTGTTCGAGGTGGCTGTGGATTACATCGAATTCGTCCGAGCGGCGGTAGACCTCTGTCTGGAGGCAGAGGTGCAGCGACACAGCGTCGGCTTGTGAGTCGAATCCTGTTGCTTTAGGTACGAACGGTATCAGTTGCGCTTTTGTCTGCGAGTCCCCGGTGGCAAACAATGTGACGGTGTGCCCCAGCTGGACCAGACCCTCAGTCAACTCCCCGATGACACGCTCGGTGCCTCCGTAGTTTTCAGGTGGAACCGCAAGCTGGAGCGGAGCAATTTGGGCGATGCGCATTTAGGAATCACTTTCGTGTTAAGCTGCCTTACTATGCAAGTGTGCTTTTCCCGAGAGGGATTAGAACTGCAAGACATATGCCTTGTATTCTTCGCTGGTGCGGCAGGGCTTACTACGAGCAGTGCCATGCAGGGCCTGTAGGTGCCAACCTCACATGTGCCACGTGTACTAGGCATGCGCGTGCGGGCATCATGCTGCATGCTTGCGCCACGAGCAGTGTGTATGATATTGTGACAAGAAATATATCAACGAGTGGCGATGCACGAGAACAGTACGATGCGAACCACATTCAGAGAGCCGGCGGTTGGTGCGAGCTGGTGGTGGTGAGGTCGGAAGCTCCCTCGTAAGCCGCGCGGGTGAACTGCCTGGAAGGGCGAAGTAGTCTGCGCCGGGAACTCCCGTTATAGAGTCGGGACGTGTTGGCGTTCCTAGAGGCTGGCTCCTGTAAGGGGCCAGCGAAACAAGGTGGTACCGCGAAGCGCATATGCGCCTGTCGCCCTTGTGGGCGGGGGGCGCTTTTCTTTTGTCCAACGTATTGCCCACCGCTATTCATCACTACAACTGGATGGCAAGAAAAGGAGCAAACGATGGCTACGGGACAGGTGGGCGGTGCACATACAGGCATATCGCACGATGAGCGCGGCAACAAGAGAGTTAGAAGCATTCGTGAGGAAACAGCAGGCGCTGAGCGTGTGGCGACCCGCAGCCGTAGAGGAACGCGCGCCTACGATGTGGCGGCGGTCGAGGCGAAGTGGCGCGATCGATGGGAGCGCACGCGAATCTATCAGGTTGATCTGCAGCGAGCGAAGCATCCGTACTACAATCTGATGATGTTTCCCTATCCGTCGGCGGAAGGGTTGCACGTCGGTAATATGTATTCGTATGTTGGATCGGATGTGCATGGACGTTGGAAGGCGATGTCTGGCTTTGATGTGTTCGAGCCGATGGGGTTCGACGCGTTTGGCATCCACAGCGAGAACTTCGCGATCAAGATGGGTGTGCATCCGCGTCCAATGACAGCACGCAACATCGAGCGCTTCCGTGACCAACTGAAGCGTGTGGGCAACCGCTTCGACTGGTCGCATGAGGTACAGACGACCGATCCCGCCTATTATCGCTGGACGCAATGGATCTTCATCCAGTTGTTCAAGGCGGGATTGGCCGAGCGAAAGTCTGCAGCAGTCAACTGGTGCCCGAAGGATAAGACGGTACTGGCGGACGAGCAGGTAATCGCCGGTCGCTGTGAGCGCTGCGGCACCATCGTGGAGCGGCGCCAGCTGCAGCAATGGTTTTTCACCATCACGAAGTATGCCGATGTGCTGCTGAAGAATCTGGATACGCTAGACTGGTCCGAGCGTGTCAAGACTGCCCAGCGTAACTGGATCGGGCGCTCCGAAGGGCTGGAGTTTGAGATGGCCGTGGCGGGTCACCAGGGCGTTGCCATTGGAGCGTATACCACCCGCCCGGATACTATCTATGGGGTGACGTTTGTGGTGTTGTCGCCCGAGCATCCACTGGTGGAGCAGATTACGACAGATGCGCATCGCGA
>DASVOW010000220.1:0-2448 GCA_036383155.1 Ktedonobacterales bacterium | reverse complement strand
TGCTATTGTGCTGGCGCGTATTGTGCAGCGCATTGCCTGTGGGATCGCTACATTTGAGGCGATAACCGAAAGGTTGCGCGAGGCCCTACCCGGCCCGATCAACCAAGGGAGAAGCCCTAGTTGTTTGTGCTTGAGTGGAGCGCAATCCGCAGGTGCCCATTGCACAGCAACTACCTCTTACATAAGGAGGCAATTGAACGGTGAAAACACACGTATCGCTTGCTCGTGCGTCTCGTAGCCGGGTGACGAGACCCCTACCAGGCCGAACATTTGGCATGACCGCTGGCCGCCGCCGGCGCAGGGGGCGGATCCTTGAGCGTGGCCGCCCCGAACAACATGGCAGCATTGCAGACATGGACGCCACCCTGTCAGTCCTTGACATCATCGATCTGCTGAGGATTGACGTCCACCGCACTGCACACTTTATCTACTCAGATATCGACGAGCCATGACGGCGTTCCCTCAAACGACTCGCCCACCTGCAGCATCATGGGTGCCTAGGTGAGACAGCTACAGACATAGGGAGTCGCGATATCGAGGTCACCAGGCTCACGAACTGGCACAGAAAGGGGGGAGTACAGAAAAGCTGGACTGCGGCGCAATCGTGCCACAGTCCAGCGCTACGTACGGTCAACGTTGTGTGGTCATTCTAGGGCACATCGGCCGCCGATTCCATGCGCCCGTGTGACGTTTCCCACGGAGCTGCACGCCACGTATCTTCTGCGCCGTCGCGCAGGAGAATCTCACGCGCCTCAGCATCATGCCCTTGTGCGTCCACGGTCACAAGTACGCCACCTGCACGCACTCTCTGCTCATAATACTCTGCCTCAGGCTTAGGAATCCCCAGTCCCACCAGTCCACCGGCAATCGCACCGACAGCGCCGCCCGCGATCGCCGTAGCGAGAATACCTGCTGAGACAAAGGGGCCAATGCCCGGGATCACGAACGTACCTGTGGCTGCCAGAATGGCGCCGAGCGCACCTCCAATCACACCTCCGGTGACGGCTCCACCAGCCGCCTTGACCCCAGTATCTTTGGCAGCCTCCTTAGTCTCCTCGCGATTCTGCATCAGCAGGCCCATTCGACTGGGATCAAAGCCTGCATCCTTGAGGTCTGTAATGGCCCGCTCTGCGGACATCCGGTCTGAAAATACACCGACAACGGGTCGCGCCATTGCGTTCTCCTCCTGTGTACTTCGTGTGTACTTCGCCCACACTGGCTACAGTCACATGTGGAGCGCTACGAGCGTGCGGTGAGTCGGCCGCCTGATCGCACGCCCGTTACCCCATTGCAGTTACATTGCACGTACTGTGCCTGTGTGCTATCACTGCCTGGTAGGATTGCAGTCTTACATATACCAAGAGCGGAGGGCTCGTGAATTGAGCGCATGGAAAACCAACGTGCCATATCTGTGAGCCTCAGGCTGTGTCCGCGATGCTCTTTCACCCTTTGGTACTGCAAGATCCCCTACGACTCTTGCGCGGTTGCCCAATCGAGCAGTGCCTGTGCATCGCCTATGCGCGCGCCTGGAGCCGGATCCCCCAGCAGCACCCCCACGATGAGCTGGCCATGCACACGCGCGGAAAACGCCATGCAATACGCCGCGCTCTCCGTATAGCCAGTCTTGATCCCATTCACTCCCGGATAGGGCGAGTGTCCCCCTGGAAGCAGATCGTTACCACTGGTCAGCGAATAGGCTTTGTGAGTCCCCGTCTGCGGGATAGTGTAGTGATAGGCCGAGGTGATAGGCACCACCTCTGGGTGCTCCAGCACCAGTGCCGCCAGCATGGCAAGGTCACGCGCGCTCGTACGATTGCCATCGTCGGCGCCGTCAGGTGATACAAACGTCGTATTGGTGAGGCCAAGTTGCGCGGCGCGCCGATTCATCTCCACCACGAAGTACGCAGTCGATCCACCGACATAATCCGCAATTGCTACCGCCGCATCGTTGCCCGAGGCCACGATCAATCCATAGAGCAGATCGCGCAGCGAAAGCCGTTCGCCCGCGCTCAATCCCATAGCGCTATTGTTGCCGTTGACCAGCGCGGCAGCATCGCTACCGACGGTGACCATCTGATCCAGATTGCCGTATTCCACAGCCAGTAGGAGCGTCATCAGTTTCGTAAGACTCGCCATGGAGAGCTGCGTGTCGGGCTGCTTCTGATACAACAGCCACTTTTGCTCTGGAGCGACGACAAATGCCGAGCTCGCCAGAATATCCGGCGACAGCTGGACCGGATTGGTATCATGCGGCGCGAGCGCAGGAAACGGCGGAACAGCGCCGCCTCTTGGCAACTGGGCTGCATTTAGATACTGGACTGTCCCCCCCGATGCGTGCGCCGCTGAGGGGAAGTGGACAGACGAGCGCCACATCGACACGAGCCACGGGCTACTCGCCCCCACAAGAAGCACAACACACAACCCGGCGAGCACCAGTCCCTTCCAAAG
>DASVOW010000219.1:0-5786 GCA_036383155.1 Ktedonobacterales bacterium | reverse complement strand
TGGCGGCAGTCGAGCACACCAATTACATCACTGCCTCGGACTACGGTGGGAAACACCTGCTCTACCTGGGCAACTATCTACCGATGGATCATCCCACCATGCGCGCGACACCGGACGAGGTGCTGGAACAGTATCTCCCGCATCTGAGCCGCCTCAATCCATCATTCTCACGGGAATGGATCACACAGTATTGGGGATTTGCCGCCCCCTACGCCCAGCCTATCGTCACGACCGACTACAAGGACCATATCCCGCCGCATGAGACGCCGATTCCTGGCCTCTACGTCGCTAACATGTTCCAGGTCTATCCACAGGATCGCGGGCAGAACTACAGCATCGTCCTTGCAAACCAATTGGCCGAGCGGCTTGTTGGCGGTGCCATTGCAGATTCGAAGAAATGAACGTGCCGGCCGGTCCCAGTATCCCTGCCTGGGCGCCGCGCATCTATGGGTGCGGAATACGCACGAGAGGGGAAGGCAAGCGTGATGCTCACCCTCCCCTCGGCGTATGGTTGACAAGGATTCCACTCTTGTCCGTCTAGTATCTGCGTGCTAGCTGAAGCGCTTCGTGGTGGTCGGGTCAAAGACGTGGAGCTTTGAAGTATCCACGCCATGCGCAAGCTTCTCCCCAACCTTCACCGGCGTGCCCGCGGCGATGCGCGCTGTCGAGCCCTGCGTCTCGGCGGTCTCTGGCACCATTGAGCCAGGGATACGCAGATAGACAAGTTGCGAATCACCGAGATGCTCTACGATGTCCACCGTACCTAGCAGCGTTGTGGGATCGCTCTCGCTTGCCAGATGGAAGTCCTCGGGGCGCACGCCCAGAATGACCTCGCGCCCATCGGCAGTAGCCTGACCGCCCATGATCTCGGCGGTCTGACCAGTTAGCTTCAAAGTACGAGGGGTCGCGCCATCGCCAATCGTCGCCACGAGCTGATCGCCCGAGCGTGAGATGCGGCCTCGGAAGAAGTCCATCGACGGGCTACCGATGAAGCCAGCGACGAAGAGGTTGGAGGGCGTGTCGTACAACTCCTGTGGAGTGCCGAGCTGCTGGATGATGCCGGCGTTGAGCACCGCAATGCGGTCACCCATCGTCATGGCCTCTACCTGGTCGTGCGTCACATACACCGTCGTGACCTTGACGGTCTGGTGCAGACGAGCGATCTCAGCGCGCGTTTGCACGCGCAGCTTGGCGTCCAGGTTGGAGAGCGGCTCGTCCATCAGGAAGACCTTCGGCTCGCGGACGATAGCGCGACCCAAGGCGACGCGCTGGCGCTGGCCGCCGGACAGCTCCTTGGGCTTGCGCTGCAGATATTCCTTGATGTAGAGCATGTCAGCAGCGCGCTGCACTCGCTTGTCGATCTCGGCCTTGCTCATACCGCGCAGCTTGAGGCTGAATGCCATGTTGTCGTAGACATTCATGTGCGGGTAGAGCGCATAGTTTTGGAAGACCATCGCGATATCGCGGTCTTTGGGGGCGACATCGTTGACGCGCCGATCGCCGATGTAAAGATCGCCCTCGGTGATCTCTTCGAGGCCCGCAATCATGCGCAACGCGGTGCTCTTACCACAGCCGGACGGGCCGACGAGCACCAGAAACTCATGATCACGGATCTGTAGATTCAGATCGGTGATCACACTGACATCGCCGTAGCGCTTGTAGACATGGTCGAAACGGACATCTGCCATACGCCGTACTCCTAAGCATTGTGCCGCCGGCGGCGTCTCTCAAATCAAGCCGAGAGGAAGTGAGGAAACGCCGCATTCAACGGAAAGTTCGGGCAGGTTCGTGCGGCTCCTGCCCAGTGCCCAGCCATGAAGTCTCCCCCGCACGGGGCGATGCTTGCAAAGCTGCTGCAAGGCAACACGCTTAGGTCGCGAGCCTGGTGTCGTCGGCAGTGGCGCGTGACATCTCAACGACAGCCCGTCAACGACTTCGTCGGGCGCGACATCGCGTCCTGTGCATTGCAATATATCATACATGAGGCAGGGATCATAGCCGCTGATCTGCTGCTTTCAAAGCAAGTGTCTCGTAGAGAGTGCGCTACCCCTTGACGCTACCGACAGTCAAGCCGCTCTGGAAGAACCGTTGCAGCCAAAGGAACAAGATCATCACCGGCACGGAAATCATCACCGATGCGGCGGCGAAGTAGCCCCACGGCGTGCGGAAGTTGCTCTGCAAAGCGTTGAGACCGACCGGCCACGTCACATTATTGGCAGCGTCGTTCGCGCTCAGCAAAATATTCGCAAGTGGGAATTCGTTCCAGCCACCGATGAACATAAAGAGCGCAGAGGCAGCGAGTGCTGGCGCAGCCAGCGGCAGCGTGATGCGGAGGAACGCCTGCGTGGGCGTCGCGCCGTCGACCAGTGCCGCTTGCTCCAGCTCGATTGGCAGCGTGTCAAAATATCCCTTGATATTCCACACACCGAAGACAACCGTACCCGCCGCGTAGACGATCATCAGGCCCTCGACATGGCCAGTCAAATGTAAGGACAGAAATAGCAAATAGTACGCAAGTAGCGCCAGCAGACCGGGGAACGCTTGGATGGCCAGCAACGCCATTAGGCCAATGTCTCTACCAGCGAAACGGAAACGCGACAGTGCGTAGGCTGCGGTCGTCGAGCAGAGGAGGCCGACAGCCGTCGCACCTAAACACACGTAGATCGAATTGCCGATCCAGGCCAGGAGTGGCTGCTGCGTCAGCATGTAGGTGTAATTGTCGAGCGTGAGGTGATCGGGGAAGAGCTGCAAGTCCGTCGAGTACAGGTTCTGACTGCCACGCAGCGACGCCTGCAACACGAAGTAGAGAGGGAATATTGCGAAGACCGTCATCAGCGCGAGGAATGCGTAGACGAGGATCAGATATGGCTTGAACTTGGGACGCGTCGAGCGCGCCACTGCTTTTGGGGATGCAACGGCTCGTTCCTCAGCCTTAGCCGTCTGCGCGATGGCACTGGTGCTCAACAATTGATCACTCATGCTCTGGCTCCCTTCGTGTCCGTGTTCAGGTTGGTCGCGCGCAGCGAGAGAATGGTCATCGTCAGCAGGATGATGAAGATGATCACGGCGACGGCTGCCATAGTACCGTATTTGGGGTTGCCTGCCGTATCGCCGAAGAGTTTGTTGTAGAAGTAGACCATGACGAAGGTGGTAGCGCCGGGGCGTGTTGCGCTGGTGATTGGTCCACCCTGTGTGATGAGTTGCACCGTCACCAACATCTGGAACGTGGTGATCGAGCTGAGGATGACCGCAGGGGTTATCGCCGGGCGCAGCAGTGGCAACGTGATCTGGGTGAAGCGCTGCCAGGCATTGGCACCGTCTACCGAGGCTGCCTCATTCAACTCCGCAGGTACACTTTGCAGAGCGCCCAGAATGACGACGGTAAAAAAAGGGTAGGAGAGCCAAACATTGATGATGATCACTGATATGAAGGCCCAGACTGCATCTATTACCCAGGGAAGACCAGCTTGCGAGCCAAAAAAGACACGCAGGATGTTGTTGTAGGCGCCAAAGTCGTAGTTGTACAGAAACTTCCAGATCAGCGCCGTGACGACACTTGGGGCCGCCCATGGTAGGATGAGCATGAGGCGCCAGAAGGGCATCCAGCGTATATCCTTATTGTTGAGCGACAAAGCGGTCGCCAACCCGATGATCAGGAAGAGGGTGACGCAGATGACGACATAGAGAACGGTGATGCCCAGGACGTAGTAGAAGTCGCCGCCCAGGTTAAAGAGCGTGTCGGTGTAGTTCTTCATGCCCACGAAGTGATAGTCGTCGAGGTGAAACAGACTCTTGTTGGTGAACGAGATGTAGAGCGTGTAGAGAATCGGGAAGAGATTGATTAGCCCGATCGCCAAGAGCATGGGCAACAGATAGAGCGCCAGCGTGGCGCGACTCACCCGCAGCATACTTTACCTCCCCTGATGGCAGCGGCAGCCGTATCCAAACATCGTTCGTTTCGAACTCTCCCCCATCGATGAGAGAGGCGTCACGCGGGTGGCCACCACAGTGACAGCCGTGCGTGAGTGCTGAGATGGGCGACAGGAGACGGAAGGTGATCAGAATGATGCGACGACTCGTGTGTGGCGCAACAATATGGCAAGGTGCACCGGGTACATCAAAGGGTAGAGCGCCGCATCGCCGCGACCTCTACCCCTTGATGCGCTCCAGTCAATACGCCGCACCCTGTTTTACATGTGTGGCGCATAGACCGATGAGCGATATCACACTATGCGTCACTGTAACTGAGCGATGTTGGCCTTGGCCGCCGTTTCAGCGGCTGCCATCGCCACCTCAGGGGTCTGAGCACCGGTCCAGATGGCGGTTAGCGCGTCGGCCACCGGCTTCCAGAGACCAGACATGTACGGCGTGTTGGGCAGCGCCGTGCCGAGCTGCGCCTGGGCAGCGAAACCACCCACCGACGGCAGAGCCTTCACCTGGGCATCGTTGTCTGCCTCGGTGTTCGCCGGGATCTCACCGTTGGCAACCGCCATGGCGACCTGATTGTTCTTGTTGGTGTAGAACTTCAGGATGTCGGCGTCGAGCGCGACGTTCTTCGACAGCTTGGTGACCCAGAGCGACTTCACACCGACGAACGGCTTGGCGGCCGTGCCGGAAGGAGTCGTCGGCAGCGTGGCGAAGCCCACGTCGATTTTGGCTTTATTGGCGTAGTCGGTGTAGGACCACGGGCCGTTGATGATGGCAGCAGCCTTGCCCTCGCTGAAGAGGGAGGAAGCGGCATCATATGTCGGCTGCTTCGGGAGGTAGGGCTTGAAGGAGGCGATGAACTTGGCGGCGTTGACGCTCTCAGGCGTATTGACGCCGACTGTGCCGTCTGCCTTCACATAGTAACCGCCGAAGCCGTAGAACCAGGGAGCGTTGAAGTAGGCATCCTCGGTGTTCCAGACGATGCCGTAGTTCTTGGGATGGGCTTTCGCGTAGTTCTGCTCGAAGGTGAGCATGTCGTCGGTGGTCTTGGGCAGATCGCTCGCGGAGACCAGCTTCTTGTTGTACATCAGGGTGATGGCCTCGACCGACTCCGGCACGCCATACACGTGGCCGTCGAAGGTGACGCCCTCAGCAGCGGCCTTGTTGTAGGTGGAGTCGACGTAGCTCTTGCTGATGTACTGATCCAGGGGGACGACGATGCGGCTCTTCGCCAGCTTGCCGAGGGAGTCGTCCACCCAGGCGATCATGTCGGGGCCGCTGCCGGCATTGATCGCGGTGATCGACTTATCGACGACGGTATCCTGGTGGACAAGCTGAATCTTCACATTGGGGTGCGCGGTTTCATAGGCATGGAAGATATCCTGCTTGGCCTTCAGATAATCGCCTTGCCAGTTGTGCCAGATGACGACGGTGCCGCTAAAGTTGGTGGCGCTTGTGCTGCTGCTGCCGCATGCAGCGACGAAGAAGGAAAGCACAAGAGCGAAAGGAACGAGGAGCTTGACGATGCGTGTGGGCAACATGACCCAATTCTCCCTCACAGGAAACGATGGGGGTCTGCCATAGACGTAGTTTCCCCCGGAAGGGCGCTACAGGACCAGACATGCTACTCGCACCATTGCGGACCCGTTGCTGGTCAAGAGCGTTCATGAGGATTCTCTGCGTGCTTATCGCGCCAGAAGCCACGCGCGATACGTCGGGGACGCCAGGCACGCATTCTACTCTTGCGGATGTAGAGCAGGCAAGAGCAGCGTCGTCGAACAGCCACCACCCCTCTCTCGCATAGAGCGATTGCTACAATTGCTAAAGAGCTACTCTCTCAGACGTAAGCACATCCACAC
>DASVOW010000218.1:0-2417 GCA_036383155.1 Ktedonobacterales bacterium | reverse complement strand
CTTCGCTCGTGGCTGCGCCTCTGTCTGGGGGATCTCGCGCCCAGCCTGATGACTGGCCGTGGTGGAGATGTCCCAACGGCAGTATAGCGCCGCCAGCGGCATCGAACAACGCGATGTGCTCATCCTCCCATGGCATGCGGTGTGCATGCCTTTTGTATAGTAATGGCACAAGGATTGCACTGGTTCTTCCACCGGCGCGTTTGGATCGCGTGAGCTGCGTATGGGGCCGATAGTAGGTCGGGGGCGGTACGCACTTGCAAGCAGAGTGGGAGGAATCATGCGCTTATCGCTCAGGCGGACGTATCCCGCACGCGGGCAAGCGCTCTCACGGATGGACCGGCTGGCGTTCGGCATCATCTGGGGTGGGGCACTGATGTGTTTTGCTCTGCTGGCCTGGGGGCATCTCGGCCTGGGGGCGTGGATCATGCCGCCGGCGGGTACTGCGCAGGAGCAGGTGGCGCCGGCTGGACCGTACAGGGTGGCGCTGCGGCTGGACTCCGGCCAGCTCACGGCGCGCGGGCCTAATACTGTCTCATTCGTGCTGAAGGATGTAGCGGGCCATCCGGTCGAAGGCGCGACGGTAGTTGTGGCGCCTTCGATGGCGACGATGGCTATGGATGCTCCGGCTGTTGGAGCACCGGCACGAGGGAACGGGCGCTATGAGGCGCATCCGGTCTTCGCGATGGCGGGAGAGTGGCGCTTGCGCGTACGGGTACGGGTTGCGGCTCCTGGTCAACCGGAGCGGACCGCGACCTTCGCAGCGGGCGTGCGCTGGCATCCGTAATCACAGTAGACCTCACAGGAAACAGGATCAGCGGCGCGTATGCAGGTACATCGCGCGCCGGTCACAGTGAGCATGTTGCTCAAGAAGGAGTTGTTCCGCATGGTGTACATTGAGAAGACATATGCACTGATCCTCGGTGCGGTGCTGACGCTGATAGGTATCCTGGGCTTCATTCCTGGACTAGCGCCGGGAGGGAATCTGCTCGGTATCTTCGCCATCGATGGTGCGCATAATATCGTTCACTTACTTTCAGGCATTATCGGCATCGCGGCAGGGTTGTCGCCGTATGCGCGGTATGCCCGCTGGTATGCACTGGCGTTCGGCATCGTCTATGGGCTAGTGACCATCATTGGTTTTATCCAGGGCAATACGGTGCTGGGCTTGTTCGTTATCAACACAGCGGATAATATCCTGCACCTGCTGATCGCGGTTGCGTCGCTGGCCGTCTACTTCGTCGCTGAGAATCGCGAGCGAAGTGTCGTCACTCCGGCGATGTAAGCATAGACGGATCCTGCAATAGGCTGAACGTAGAAGCGTCCCCACCGGAACAGGTGTCTTCGGTGGGGACGCTTCGTGCCGTTCTGTGCCAGGGGTATGTGGTGGCTGTGGTTGCTACGCGCCGAGGCGATAGCGCAGGAGCAGGTGGCTGCCGGCACGCTTGACGCTGAGCAGGGTTGACCACGGCGCGTCGCCTGGAAGGTAGGCGTGGCCCTCGACGAGCGCGAGGCGGTGGTGTCCGTCGCGACCGGCGAATTGCGGGGCGAGCGTCAGGAATAGCTCATCTACCATGTTGGCGGCGAGGAATGAGGCGAAGAGGGCGGGGCCGCCCTCGTGGAGGGCCAAGCGCACGCCGTATTCCCGCGCCAGCACCTCCAGCAGCACTACAGGCGAGACGCCGCCGTCGGGGGCGGCAGGGACGACGAAGACTTCGGTGCTGTCGGGGAGGTATTGCTCCGCGAGATGGGTGGCGCCAGCGTCGGTGGTGGCGATCAGCGCACGCACGCCGGGCTGGTGGAACGTCGGCTCGGCGAGGTCGACATGGCCGCTGGCGCTGACGACGACACTGAATGGCTGCTCTTGATCGTGGCCTAGCTGGCGCCGCAGTGTGTGGTATTCCGCGGCGAACGGGGGATAGATGAAGTCGGGCGTGCGTATGTGACCGCTATCGCCGTGGAGCGAGCCGGTGCCAAAGATCACGGCGTCAGCGGCGGCGCGTAGCAGGCCCATGGTCATGTGATCCTGGTCGTTTTCGCCGCTGATGGAGCCACCGCCTGATTTGCCGGGCAGATCGTAGGAGACGACGCCATCAACGGTCTCAACGAAATTGACGATTACGTACGGGCGTGTGTCTGTGGAGCCTGCGGGGATGGTGAGGCCGCCGCCGTAGGCCTGCGCGAGGATGGGAGGCAATGACTCGGGCGGAGCTGGCTCGCGCTCGTAGAGGGTGGTAATCGGCTCGAAGGACGGCATGCTGTTCCTCCTGGCAGGGTGTTATCTGTTGTCTCTATCTATATCTTATGGAGGGTTACGAAGGGTATGTCGAGGGTCATGTTGCACGCGTAATGCCGATGTAGCTGATATAGCGGTTAGCGGCGCAGTGGCGACGAGATGTTGCGGCAGGCGCACATGCTTC
>DASVOW010000217.1:0-1554 GCA_036383155.1 Ktedonobacterales bacterium | reverse complement strand
CGTCTCGCTGGCGGTCATCGGCATCCAGCTCAGCGTCGTCTGGACGATCCTCCACCAGCCCGGCGTTGACTGGAAGGGATTGATTATCGGCGCCTGCGCCTTTGGGCTCGCGCTGAGCCGCAGAGTCAACGTCCTGCTGATCCTGGCCCTGGCCGCACTCGCCGGCTATCTCCTCTACCGTTGATGCGCCCCGCGCCACGTGTTTGCGAGCGGCCGCCTGCCCATAGGCGATGCCCGAACTACCTAAGATACGCCAGATGAGCAGCCCGAGTGGGCGAGATACACCCGAGCGGTATCACCGGTATTGACATGCAGCCATTTGGCTGCCTATAATTAGGCAGCCAAATGGCTGCATATGCGTCCCTTCGACCGGTCGAGGGGAAAGCAACACGTGACGATGACAGGATCACAGATTGAAGGGAGCACGACATGGCTGATATCCTGCACCGTGTGGGAATCGCGGCACCACAAGCGCGCGTGTATGAGGCATTGACGACGACGGAGGGGCTCTCGGGCTGGTGGACGCGAGATGTCAAGGGAGATCCAAGCCTCGGCGGCACACTGCGATTCTTCTTCGGCGGTTCCGAACCGGGCGCCGTCATGGAGGTTGTCGCCCTCACGCCCGATCAGCACGTCGAGTGGCGCTGCGTGCAGGGCGCTGATGAGTGGATTGGCACAACCATCACCTTCGACCTCAAGCCCGCCGATGGTGAAACCGCAGTGCTATTCAAGCAAGCCAACTGGCTCGAACCAGTCGAGTTCATGCATCACTGCAGCACGAAGTGGGCGTACTTCCTCCTTGGCCTGAAAGCAGGGCTTGAGGGCGGCGAGGCAACCCCCTATCCCAACGATATGAAAGTTAGCAGCTGGGGCTGACGTTGGCGGTGCAGACCGTTTGCAGGTGGACAACTGTATGAGTGCCGGTCCGCAAGTAGATGAGATGGACAAGGTATTCAAGGCGCTGGCCGATGACAGTCGCCGCAGACTGCTCGACAGTTTGAACGCCCGAAACGGCCAGAGCTTGCGGGAGCTGTGTGCCGGGCTGGATATGGCCCGGCAGTCAGTCAGCAAGCATCTGGCCATTTTGGAGGCGGCCAATCTGGTGACCACGGTATGGCGTGGCCGCGAGAAGCTGCACTATCTCAATGCCGTTCCCATCAACGATATCGCCGAGCGCTGGATCAATCGCTACGACCGGGAACGGGTTCGCGCCCTGTCGGACCTGAAACGAGCACTGGAGGACTCCCCAATGGATAAACCCACGTTTGTCTATACGACCTACATCAAGACGACCCCGGAACGCCTCTGGCAAGCGATGACCGACCCAGCCTTCACGCAGCGCTGGTGGGGAACGGCGTGCACCTCGGACTGGAAGGAGGGATCGACGATCACCTGGGAGCGAGATGGTGTGATCGTCGCCGACCCCGAGCAGGTGGTTCTCGAATCCAAGCCCTATCGCCGCCTTGCCTACACCTGGCAGACCTTCACCCCTGAATTCGCACAGCTCCGAGGGTTCAGCGACGAGCTTTTCGCCAAAGTCTCCAGCGAGCGCCG
>DASVOW010000216.1:0-2057 GCA_036383155.1 Ktedonobacterales bacterium | reverse complement strand
GAGACGATCGTGGGAAGGGTGTTGCGCGAGATGCCGCGCGACGAGCTAATCATCTCCACGAAGGCGGGCTACCGCATGTGGCCGGGTCCGTATGGAGACGGGCTGAGCAAGAAGTATCTGGTCGCGAGCCTCGATCAATCGCTCAAGCGGCTGGGGCTGGACTATGTGGATATTTTCTATGCGCACCGACCCGATCCCGAGACGCCGCTGGAGGAGACGATGGCGGCGCTCGACCTGATCGTGCGCCAGGGCAAGGCGCTCTACATCGGGGTCAGTAACTTTTCGGGGGCGGACTTCGCGGCGGCGGTGCGCGTCTGCGACCGGATGGGGCTCGCGCCGATCACGATTCACCAGCCGCATTACAACCTGCTCGACCGCGAGCCGGAGTGGGATCTGTTCCCGCAGACACAGCGGGCAGGCACGGGGGTGATCGCGTTTAGCCCACTGGCGTCGGGGCTGCTCACCGACAAGTATATCAATGGGGCGATTCCGGCGGATTCGCGAGCAGCGCAGAAGTGGGGCAAGGATTGGCTGGACCGCGAGCTGACGCTGGAGCGGCGCGATGTGCTAGAGGGATTGCAGCAGATCGCACAGGAACGTGACCAGACGCTGGCGCAACTGGCAGTCGCTTGGCTGCTGCACCGGCCAGAGGTCACGAGCGTGCTGATCGGAGCATCGAAGGTGGAGCAGATCGAGGAGAATGTGCGGGCGCTCGACAATCTGGCCTTTACACATGAGCAACTGCACACGATTGATGCGTTGACGCTGCATGCACCGCGATCATGAGGAAATTTGTTGATGTGTTAGGATGAGGTGGTAAGCGGAGAGAGGCGAGCTATCGGCTCCTGGGCATTTCTTTATGGGAGTGTCGTTTATGGCAGGGATTATAAATTGGGCCGAGGCTGTGTCTGATCCACGCTTCTGGGCAGCACATTACTCTTATCGCTGCGATCCCCAAGTATTCGGGGTGGGTGAGGAGGAATGCGTAGACTACTTGTGCATTCTCTGTGGCTGTGAAGGCCAACCCGAGTTGCTCGGCGTTGAGATTGAGGATGAGGAGGACGCGATTGAAGGCAGCTTCCTCGAAATTCACTGCCCAAACATGTATGTTCTTGGGATTGGCCTTGCCGTTGATGGCACGTACTTCACGCTGGACCATCCCGAGCGGGAAATGCCGTTACTCATTGGCAGCATCCAGGGCGAGGGCATGCTTCCGACGTTGCGATGGGACGAGCTGCGCCAGATCGATGCATGGCTGCGGCAGAGCTGGCAGGATGACTTTTCCTCCGCAGCACTGCTGCCGCTCCTCTATCCACTGGTCGCCTTGAATGGTGATGAGATGGAGCAGGGCACGCTATCAGATGTCCGAGCGGCGTTATCGACCGCATGGACGGAGTTGCGCATTGCGCCGCAAGCCAATGTCAAGCGGTGGGTTGATGCCATCCTCACAGGTGAGGCGCGAGCAGTCGAGTGGAACTATGATGCAAAGCGCGGATGGGTCGCAGCCACACCAGGCGCTTTTCCTCGTCACGATGAGCCATTATTTCTACACTTCCTTGCGGATGCAGAGGAAAGTGCTTCCAGATGATGATCGTGCGAGAAACCCAAGCATCATGTATATTGTGTACTTGCCCTCACGTGTTTCGCCAGTAGAGTGCTCATAGCGGCTTGTAGACGAACTGCTGCTCCTGTGGAGCGGCAACGACTCTGCTCGCGCATGATTGCAAGCTTCACAGGATTTGAAAAGTACCAGCAAGGGATGCCTTTGTTCTGTTGGGATGGAGGCGCAGAAGGGGCATCATTCGAGGCCCAAACCCTGCTGATACAGCTCGAGGCCACAGATCGTAGAATGCCGCGATAGCACGATGCATGCGGCACTGCCAGCCTTCGCCAGCGCGGGGGCTACGCGGGCCCGCGATCTGGGGAGGGTGTGACGATATGCTCATCCTGCGCGACGTGGCGGCCATCGCCGCCGTGCTGGTGATCGCCAGCGTCCTGTGGGACGGATTCGAGACGGTGGTCCTGCCGCGCACCGTCTCCCGCAGGTTCCGGCTGAC
>DASVOW010000215.1:0-3144 GCA_036383155.1 Ktedonobacterales bacterium | reverse complement strand
TCACGCACCGGCACTCCAGAACTGATCATCGTCGTATCCATAGCAATGATATAGCACGACGCATCGAAGATTGTCAATGTCTTCGCATGGTCAGTCTCGCAGCCACTCGTTCAGGGTCTCGCGAAAGACGTTGAACGCGTCATCCTGGGGCGCATAGCCAAGGAGTTCGCGTGTTGCGGTGAGATCCAGACGCTTGAAGCGATTCTCCGAGATACCATGGACGATGGCAAAGCCGATATCGGACGCCTCGATACACCGAACCAGCAGTTGGTTCAAATCTCGTGCGCTCACATACGCCGCCAGCTCGCTCACATTGGGGTTCGTGCGCAGCCTGTTCCCCTCGCGGCCATCATCATATGCGCCGATGCGCACCACGATGCTGGAAAGGCCCTCACCCTGCGCAAAGTAGGAGGCGACCGCTTCGCCGAAACATTTGCTCACCCCATACAGATTAACGGGGCGTAGCGGCGCTTCCGGGGCTAGTTGCACATCCCGCGCGTACCCACCCATCACCCAGGCGCTACTCGCGAAGATTACCCGGCGACAGCCCTGATCCTTGGCGGCGCGGAAGATGTTGTAGGTCCCTTTGATATTGTTGTCGAGCAGGGAATCATATAAATCGGCCTCTGGATCTGCATCGGCGGCCAGATGAACCACGATATCGATCTGCTCGCACGCCCGCTGGCACGCCGTGAGATCACCAATATCAAGGTGGATCACCTCATGCTCCCTGGCATCGCCCACATGCATCATCTCGCCAGTAATCACCACCCGATCAGCGAGGCGAAACTGATAGTCATCCCGCGCAAAACGGAAAAAGGCTCGACCGATGCCGCCCGCCGCCCCTGTCAACAAGATCCGCCCACGCGCCGTACGCCCGATAGTTACCATACTGTTTCTCCTCTTCGCACAACATATCCCCATGCCTGCGGGAGCTCTGCCCGCCAGGTAGATGCTGCCAGAGAGCGATGCTGCATTCAGCCTCGCGCATGCTTGGGTTGTTGGCACATGCGCGCTACGGACCTCACCCTCTGGCCCCCTCTCCTAACAAGTGAGGAGGAAACCGCGCCCCCTCTCCCCGTGGGAGAGGGGCTGGGGGTGAGGTTGACCAATGCCAAAATCCGAACCGAAATTGGTATCACGTACCCAAGGCGGACCCGTGCAAGTCCCTTAGCAGAGTGATACTGGTGCAAGCGCACTCTAAGCCCGACGCCCACTAGCTGGTATTCTCGCTCGTACAAATGCGCCACCTAGCATAGTCGCGCCGCGCTTCCAAGGCAAGTGCAAAGACCGCAACGGTCGCCCCTGCGTACCACACGCACTGGAACCCCGCCTCCACAGCCATCTCGCCGCACGACCTCTCCCTTGGAAATGAGTGGGTTGGCGAGTGAAGTCAAACTGATGCCCCTCATAGCAACTCCGTCAAGCCCGTTGTAGAATGACGCACATGCGGATGCCGCGCGAGATGCTAGCAGCGAAGCCGTCGTGCGGCGCACCACATGCGGCCCCTGCGTGCCATATCACTCGGGTGCAGCGCTGGCGCATGCGTACGCGCGGAGGTGCGGCATGAGCGCCACACAAGGAAGGAACAGCGGGAAGGGGACCACAACCTCCTCCCCAAAGCGCACGCTTACCACACGCACACAACTTGCCACCCTCGCGCAGCGTATCCGCGCGGCGACCGCCGGTGGCCGCCTTCGGGGCCGCACCCTTCTGTTTGCCCGCGCCGCATGGCTGGTCCTCGCCGCTGTCGCCGTTGCCCTGTACGTGGCCAGTGTGTTGCTCCAGGTCAGGCAGCTCCAGGCGCCGTGCCAGGTCTCACGCTCCGCTCCCATCACCGCCTTTCCACGAACAGTCCCAGTGTGCCCGGAGGGCCAGGTGCCGCTGGCCGTGGCACGCGCGCTGGCCGACCTCCACCTTTCCATCGGCTTCGTTGGCTGGTATGCGCTCGGCATCGACGTCCTCTTCGTCGCCGGGTACGCAGCAATTGCGGCGATCCTCTTCTGGCGCCGCTCCCACGATCTGCTGGCGCTCTACATCTCCCTCGCGCTGCTGATCTTCGCGTGCCTCTCCTTCCACACCGGGCTAAGGGCCAGGCTGGTGGCCGAGAGCCCCGGCTGGCGGCTGCCGGTCGAGCTCCTGCAATACGTGGGCGCCGCCGCCTTCGTGGCGCTCGGGTTTGTCTTCCCCGATGGGCGCTTTGTGCCCCGTTGGACACGCTGGGCCGCGCCTGCGTTTGCGCTCTGGTTCCTGCCTGTATATTTCTTTGCCGGCTCGGCGCTCGACTTCGACACCTGGCCGGCGCCGGCGTTCTTCGGCTGGGGGGCCGTCTTCATGGGCGCGATGGGTGCTGCCCAGGTCTACCGCTATCGGCACATCTCCAGCCCGACGCAGCGGCTCCAGACCAAGTGGGTTGTCTTTGGCATACTGGCCGCCGGGACCGGCTTCGTTGGCGGCAAACTCGTCGAACTCCTTGCCCCGGTGCCGACCTCGCCAGGCGCGGTGCTGGTGGTCCCTGCCGGCAATACGCTCATCCACGTTGGCTTCCTGCTGTTCCCGCTCACCGTCGGCATCGCGATCCTGCGCCACCGCCTCTTCGACATTGACCTGATCATCAAGCAAACGCTGATCTACACACTCCTGGCAGCCACCCTAGCCCTCTTGTACGAAAGCAGCGCGCTCGCGCTTGAAAAGGTGCTGCTGACGTTCACGGGACAAGAGAGCCTCGTGGCCGCCGTTGCCGTCGCGTTTGGCGTCGGCGCGCTGGCCGAGCCGTTGCACCATCGTATCAAGCGCGACATCACCCGCATCTTCTATCCGCGCAAATATGAAGCGGAGCACCGCATCGAGGCCTACAGCCAGCAGGTACGCCACGAGATGGCGCTCACGACCGTGCCCGAGCGAGTGGAGGCGGCGGTCGAGACTCGGCTGAGGTTGGCGCGCCCGGACCACACCAATCACACAGGACCGGCCGCATCAGTGCCGCACCAGCCTCACGAACGAGCGGACCTGGAAGAACCAGCTGCGCGCACTGAGCCAGCCACGGTATGGGCGGAGCCGGCGGAACCCGCCCCCATTGGTAGCCCGTCGCCACTACCACCCCACCCCATCCCACCTCCCTAGCTTGGGCAGTCATAGCTACGC
>DASVOW010000214.1:0-14138 GCA_036383155.1 Ktedonobacterales bacterium | reverse complement strand
GGCGAGGAAGCGCTGCGACTCGTCGAACAGGAATCCGTCGGATGTATGCTACTGGATGTCATGATGCCGGCGATGTCGGGCTTTGACCTGTGCCGGCGCATCCGCGAGACGCGCGACGTGCCGATCCTGTTTTTGAGCGGGCGAGATACCGACGCGGATAAGATTCGGGGGCTCGCCATCGGCGGCGACGACTATATCGCGAAGTCCGCGACGCCGAGCGAGGTGGTCATGCGGGTGAAGGTAGTGCTGCGCCGGACAAGGCGGGAGCTGGCTGCGCAGCCAGCCGCGCTGCTAGACTTCGGCAGGCTCGTGATCGATGCGCGAGCACGTGAGGTGCGCCTCGATGGCGAAGCCGTCCCGTTCGCCGCGCGCGAGTTCGATGTGCTGCAATTGCTGGCGGAGCATCCACGGCAAGTCTTTACACACGAGCAGATCTTCGAGCACTTGTGGGGCGATTACGGCGACCGGCATACGGTTGCGGTTCACATCAGCCGTATCCGACAAAAGGTAGAAGACGACCCAGCGAATCCACAGTACATCGTGACGATCTGGGGCGTGGGGTATCGCTTCGAGGGGGTGCGCCGATGAGCATGGCGAACAGTGGGCGGAGGATGCGTCCGGCACGGGGATTGACGATGCGGCGGTGGCTGGCGCTGGCGTGGCTCGGTTACGCCTTATTGCCGGGGGTGACGCTTGGCATCGTGTATGGCCTCTTGCGGGTGCTCACCGGGCGCGACATCTCAAAGGAGCCAATCTTTGGCGTCGCCATTACTGCTGCGGTGATTATTCAGTTCAGCGTACTGGTCGTAACGGGAGTGCTCCTGGGATGGTGGGTCGTGCGTCCCCTTGCGGCGATGAGCGCGGCATCGCGGCGCATTGCCGCGGACGGTCTGATGGAAGTAAACCTGAGTCTGCCGCCGTCGCCCGTGCGGGAGGTAGCAGAGGCAGCAGCAGCATTTGGCGCGATGGGTGAGGGGCTACGCGAGTCGCTGGGACGACAGGCCGAACTGGAGCAGGAGCGACGCTTCTTTGTCGGTGCCGTTGCCCACGATCTACGCACACCGCTCTTCTCACTGCGCGGCTACCTCGAAGGGCTGGAGAAGGGTGTTGCCAGCTCGCCGGAAAAGTCGGCGCGCTACATCGCGGTCTGCCAGCAAAAAGCGGACGAGTTGGAGCATTTGATCTCCGATCTCTTTGCATATTCCCAACTCGACTACTTGGAGCGTACGCCAGAGCACGAGACGGTCGATCTACGCATACTCCTGCAAAACGCTGTAGATGGGGCGCGACCTCAGGCCGAAGCAAAGGACATTTCGCTGACGGTGGAGGGCGCGAGCGAGATCTGCGAAGTCTCCTCTGCACCGCACCTACTGGCACGGGCCGTGGGTAATTTGCTGGAGAACGCACTACGCTACACCCCTGCCGGTGGGAACGTCACCATATCGTTGCATGCAGAAGAGTCAGCCTGTGTCTTGACAGTAGCAGACACCGGGTCTGGGATCGCCTCCCGCGATCTACCACGGATCTTCGACCCGCTGTATCGCGGCGAAGCATCTCGGAGTCGGCAAACAGGAGGCGTAGGACTGGGGCTCGCGATTGCCCGCCGTGCGTTCCAGGCCCACGGTGGTGAGCTGACAGCCGCGAATGGAGTGACGGTTGGCGCGGTCTTTACCGGGAGGCTACCGAGAATTTCTGCCCTGGCACGTGCAGCGCGAAACGAGATTGGCACTATGGGTACGTATGTTGCCGAGGCGGAGACTGGCAACTATGCGGGCATCGAGATGAGGAAGGAGGTCACATGAGCCACGCGTATATTATCGATTCGCCGCGGTCGCTCTCGCTCGCGGATTACGACCCCGACGATACAGGCAGTCTCTCCCATGACGATGCCGAGAAGCAAACAGACGAGTTCAAGAATAGGCTGCTAGAGCTGCAAGACCTGCTCTACGGTGCCGCACGGCAGAGCGTGCTCGTCATCCTCCAGGGGCTCGACACCTCCGGCAAAGACGGCACCATCAAGCACGTCATGTCACATGTTAATCCCGTTGGTTGCCAGGTCTGGTCCTTCAAGGTCCCCACTGCCGAGGAATTGAGCCATGATTTTCTCTGGCGCGTCCACAAGCGCACCCCCGCCAATGGCATGTTCGCCATCTTCAACCGCTCCCACTACGAAGACGTGCTGGTGGCGCGTGTCCACGGGCTCGTACCCGAAGACGTCTGGAGCAAGCGCTACGAGCAGATCAATCACTTCGAGCAGATGCTCGCCCTGAACAACACTATCATCTGCAAGTTCTTTCTCCACATCTCCAAAGGCGAGCAAAAACAGCGGCTGCTCGCCCGCGAGCAGGACCCCGAAAAATGGTGGAAGCTCTCTCTTGCCGACTGGCAGGAGCGTGCCTACTGGGACGCCTATCAAGAGGCCTACGCCGATGCGATTGGCCGGTGTGGCACATCTTGGGCGCCATGGCATATTATTCCTGCTAACAAGAAATGGTATCGCGACTTCGCCATCGCCCGCGCCCTCATCGAGCGCCTTTCCCCGTACCGGCAGCGCTGGCGCGACGAGCTACAGGAGCGAGGCAAAACCGAGCTCGAACGAATCCGCGCCGCCCACATCCAGGAGGAGTAGCGGCGACATCCCAAAGCAACAGATGGGTGCTGGCAAACCCGAGCAGGCCTTGCTAGTCGGATGGCTGTAGCCCGTGCTACAATTGCGCGTACCTTGTTTGACCAGACTGGACAGACCGGATCAGCCGATCTGCGTGTTGTGTCGTGTCGTGTCGATGTCCTATGTGCGGAGGAGAAACATCGTGCCCCGAGACTTTTACGTGCAGCCAGACGCCTCCGATCCCGTCTTGCCCGACGAGGTGGTGCTGAGGCTAGCGCGTCGCCACAAGCCCGAAGCACGCACCGTCAGTGGCGTCGATGAGTCGGGGGGTGAGGCTCGCACCTACGTCATTGACGAGACGATGATCCTCAAGACCCAACGCCCACAGCAGCTGCGCCCGCGCACGAGCCTGGAGAAGGAAGTCTTCTTCCTCCAGCAACTCGCGGCAGGTGCGCCAGACCTGAGCGTACCGCGCGTCCTCGGGTACGGTCGCGAACGGTCGCCGGGCGACACGTCGGAGGGCACCCTGATCGAGTACACGCTGATGACCCGCATGCCGGGCGTTGCCATGCGACGCGTGGAACTGGATGCCGAGTCACGGCGAGCGGTGCTGCTCCAGTTGGGCATGGTACTCCGGCGCATCCATGCCCTGCCACTCGCGCCGTTCGTCGCCAGTGATCGGTTTCCTGGCGACCAGTCGTCCGTGGACACGCAGATCCGTTTCGGGAACGCGTTCAATGACCTGGCAGACATGATCCGCATGCAGCAGCGGCCCTGGCGGCTTCCCCTCACACCGGAGCAGGTCGGGGCAAAGGCCGTTGCCACCGTCCCACGCTCTACTGAACGGGTCGCGCTCCATTCGAATCCGTATCTCGAGCACGTCTTCGTCGATCCCGAGCGTGGTGCCTACACCGGCCTGATTGATTTTGGCGACGCCTACATCAGCCATCCCGTCTTCGACCTGCGGCGCTGGAACCGCCCCGCCGATCGCGAGGCGCTGCTGGAGGGCTACACGTCGGAGCAGCCCATCAGCGACGCCTTCCTGGCGACATGGCACGCAGTCATGATCCTGGGCGATGTCACCACGATTGCGTACTACCCAGAGCGAGCGGCCGAGGCGGAACAGGATCTGCTGACGCTACTGGCACAGGTGTGACGGTGAGAGCGGCCACTGCGCTACCACTGACACCTACCCACAGACACATTGAGACCGAGAACGCCGATGACGGAGATGATCCACCTCGAGCACATCACGAAAACCTATGAGGGCGTCGAGCAGTCACTGCGCGGCACTAAGCTTGAGTGGAAGGGGCCAGCGCTCTGGCTGCGCAATCTGGCGAAGGCGGCGCGCCTCACAAGCAGCGCCGCGCCGTCGGTCCATGCGCTGCGAGACATCTCCCTCACGGTGCGGCCGGGAGAAGTGTTTGGCCTCATCGGTCCTAATGGGTCCGGCAAGACCACGCTGATCAAGATCTTGGCGGGCCTCATCCGCCCGACCGCTGGAAATGGAGCAGTAGCCGGCATTTCCCTGGACCATCCACAGGAGATTCGCACGCGCGTCTCCTATGTCTCCACGACCGGCTGGATGGGGTTGGAGTGGCCGCTCACCGCCGAAGAGAATGTGCGCTTCTTCGCGACCCTCTGCGGCATGCCGGCTGCGTTGGCCCGGATGCGAACGGAGGAGGCGCTGCGCGACGTCGACTTGTGGGAGGATCGCCACAAGTATCCCTCCCAGCTCTCCAACGGCATGCGGCAGCGCGTGATCCTCGCGCGCGCCCTGCTCTTTCGCACGCCACTCGTGCTACTCGACGAACCCACCGTCGGCCTTGACCCTCTCACCGCACGCGCGATGCTGGATCTGATCCGCGGGCCGCTGCGCGCACGGGGCCAAACCATCCTGCTCACCGACCACCAGTCATCGGAGATGGAGGCCGCCGCCGACCGCATCGCCGTGCTGGGCGCCGGCGCGATCGCACTTCTCGGGACGCCTGCCGAGCTGCGCGCACGACTCAGCCACCTCACGGTCATCGAGATCCACACCGAGGAGATGGACCTGCCGGCGGGGACCGCACCAGGCTGCGTGGTCGCGGCTGCACATATCGAGCGGCCGGGCGCGCTGGGGGTCCGTGCGTGGCGCATCCATGTGCGCCGATCCCCCGAGGCGCTCGAATCCGCGCTCGCCTGGGTGACCCAGCCGGCGGGTCGCGTCGTGTTCGTGGCGGAGTCTGCCCCAACCTTGGAGGACGTGCTGGCGCTGCCGACTGACCTGATACAGCTGCCAGGCGCGCAAGCGCAGGACTATGAGTCGGGCCAGATCGAAGGTGAGGATCGTAGATACGCGACCGAAGATACCGAGCTGAAGTCCGTGGAGGCGCCATCATGAAGGCAGCTTCGAACAGATCGCCTGATACGCTGCCAGTTGCGGGCAACGCCTCAGTGCAGGGCGAGACGCACCGCCGCTCATGGTGGCGCGAGACGGCCGCGCTGTGGGCGTTTGGCCTGCGTGAGTACCGCATCTGGCAGTCGTACCGGGTCAACCAGGTGCTCTGGCTCACCAACCTGTTCGTGACCACCCTGCTCTTCTTCCTGCTCGGCCAGACGCTCGCCGGGCAGGCTGCGCAGTTGCTCGGCCCTGCCTACGGCACCAACTATATGTCATTCGTCGTCGTCGGCATCACCGTCAACGTGTTCATCAACACCAACCTGAGCGACCCCTACATCCGCATCCAGCGCAGCTACTTCAATGGGACGATGGACCTCTTCCTGCTCAGCCCGATGTCCATCTACACGCCGCTCCTTGGCCTGATGACGAAGTCCATCATCGACGATTATCCGCGCCTGTTCTTCACCTTCGGCTTCGGCATGCTCTTCTTCGGCGCGACCTTCAACTTCGCGTCGTGGCCGCTGGCTCTGCTCTTCACCGCGCTCTTCCTGGCCGCCGGGTTCGGCATCGGGCTAATCAGCGCCAGCTCGTTCTATCTGCTCAACATCAAGAAGGGCGTCGAGCCCGTGCAGTTCGTTGTGCAAGACCTGCTGGCCACGCTGCTCGCCGGTGCGTACTACCCCATCACGGTGCTGCCGAGGCCGCTCCAGTGGCTGGCGTGCCTAATTCCACACACCTATGCGTTCGATGCGCTCCGGCGCCTGCTCGATCCTGGCGCGCACGCTGATGTGCCTGTATTGCCGATCCAATACGCGCTGCCCGGCCTCTCACCAATCGCGGTCGATGGGCTGGCGCTGCTGCTGCTGGCGGCCGTGATGCTGCCGCTCGGTTTCCTCGCCTACGGGCGAGGCATTGAGTTGGCGCGACGGAATGGGACGTTGACACGATGGCAGTGACACCACACGGGAATACTCGTGATAGCACAAGCAGCCGCACGAGCCGTGAGAGCGATGGCATCATCGCTGTGCACGGCATCGGCAAAGTGTACCCGCAGCCTGGTGGCAGGCGTGTGTCGGTGTTGCGCAACGTCGACCTGGCGATCCCGTCTGGTGCCATCCTCGGCCTCCTCGGGCCAAATGGCGCCGGCAAGACCACACTCATTAAAATCCTCGCCGGTCTCCTGCGGCCAGACAGCGGCGGCGGGACGGTCCTCGGCTATGATCTCCTGGGCCACCACGCCGAGGTACGCGCCCGCGTCAGCCTCGTTGCTCCCACCGCCGATGTCGGCATCGACAACAATCTGACGGTGCGGCAGAATCTGGCGTTCTGGGCGCCCATCTATGGGCTGCGCGGGGTCCGGGCGCGGGCGCGAATCGACGAGCTCCTCGGCAAACTGGGCCTCGTCGACAAGGCTGACTTCTGGCCGATGCACATCAGCGCGGGGCAGCGGCAGCGCTTGGCGCTCGCCCGCTCCCTGCTGGCCGAGAATCGCCTGGTGTTCCTCGACGAGCCGACCAACAAGCTCGACCTGGACGGCGTGCGCTCGGTACGGCAGATGATCACGGAGCTGAACCGCGAGCAGGGGGCGACCATCGTCCTCACCACGCACGTGATGGAGGAGGCCGAGGAACTGTGCGGCGAGATTGCGCTCTTGCGTCAGGGCGAGCTCGTCGCGCACCAGCCCACCAGCGAGCTGATGCGCTCGCTCCACGTGGCGCGGCCCATCACAGTGACGGTGCGCTGTGCACAGCGAGCGCCCGGGCCACAGATAGATCTACAGACAGGACGGCCGGAAAATGTGCCGACCAGCCCGGCGTGGGAGCACGAATTGCGCCTCCTGCCCGGCGCAATCGGCGTATCAATGGGCAGGGCGAGTAGTGACCTCGCGACGTTGACGGTAGAGTCGATTCACCTCCGCGCGACAACACCGGCGCTGCTGGGGTGGGTCCGGGCGCGGGGCCTCACGCTCGTGAGCATGCGGGCCGAGCCCGTAACGCTCACCGATGTGTTCACGGCACTGACCCGCCGCCAGCAGACCCTGCGGCCAACACCTGCGCAGCGTGAGGAGCGAGGAGGCTGAGCACTATGAGCAGGACGAGCAACATGAGCGACATGCGTCACGTGGCACATGAGACGCCATTCGCGGTCGAACGACAGCGGAGAACTGTGCTGGCCTTCGTGCGGGCGTGCGGCCTCGCCGCCTGGCTCGAATATCGCAATCTGCGCTATTACCCGTCGAACCTCGCGCTCGCTGGCGTGCAGGAACTGACCGCGGTAGGGGTCTGGTACTTCACCGCGCGGTTCCTCAACGCCGGGGCCAGTGCATCGGTGGCCCAATTCGGCGGCAACTATCTCGCCTACGTGGTCGTCGGAGTCCTGCTCAACCAAATCTGTCTGGCCGCACTCAACGGGCCGTTCACCACCATTTCCGAGGCGTTCTGGGACAAGCGACTCGAGACGTATCGCCTCTCCATCCATGGCATTTGGGCGAACCTGCTCGGGCGTCTGGGCTGGGGTGTCGGCTTCTCGCTCGTGCTGCAAGGAGTGGCGCTGATGGTGTTACTGCTCGTCGGCGGCCTCGGCCTGCACGCGGGCATCAACGTTCCCCTGGTCCTCCTCGCGTGCATGTTGCTCGTCGCGGCGAACGCGGGCCTGGGCATCGCCGGGGCCAGTCTGTTCTTCTTGCTCGAGGTCAAGAGCGGGCAGGATCCGATCACCTGGGCCTACCGCTATCTGGTGATGCTGGTGAGCGGCCTCTATGTACCCCTGACGCTCCTGCCAGGCTGGCTGCGCGCTGTGGGTGCAGTGCTGCCGCAGACCTACGGGCTCGCGGCCGTGCGCGCTTTAGTCCTCACCGGTGCGAACGTGCAGATCGTGGCGGGTAGCCTACTTGGATTGCTGGTAACATCGGTACTCGCCTGTACGGCAGGCTACGGAATGCTGACATGGGCGCTCCGCCGAGCGGAGCGGCGTGGCGGCATCGGCGTCGTGGTGTAGGCGTAGCGTAGCAGCGTCTGTGTGCAGGGCACATGAGACAGATGCGCCGAGAGGAGGAGTGACCCGTGACCGGTCCTACCAGCGCTGCTGCACCGGTCGAAACGGCAGACGTGGCTGCCATTCCTCCTCGACGTGCAGCTCTTCACCCTGCGTGCGAGCAGGTGCGAGCGTGCGTGGCGGCCCAGTCGCGCTTGTCGGTTACATGCCGGCGCGCCCTAGTCGAGCGCCTCTTCCCTTCGCCCAACGCTCACGCGACGAGCTTCTGGAGCATGGCAAAGCCGAGCTCGAAAAGATCCGCGCCGCCCACGTCCACGACCTGTAGCGCCTACACGCTCTCCTGGCCCTGTAGCGAGCTACCGATTCGCACCTTCCTCGTCCACAGCGCCATATCAAACGACCATGCGTATATACGTATATACACATCAGTACATTGCACACGTAACCGCTGCGACATTTTGTCCTTTATTGCCTATTCGGCACGTCTTTTGCGTCAAAAAAGAAGACGCCGCGATCGTCTACAGAGTTCAGTCCCGCACCAGAGCGGCTGGACGCCATCTTAGACGCCATCCCGGAGGCTACAATGGACCACACCCATGCCGCCGCACAGCCAAACCATCCAAATACCCCCAGCAGTAAGCGTCGCCGCGCAACCACCGGCACAAAAGAGAGAAAGCATCACCCAACACGCGACGAGCTTCGTGCTGCACTTCAAGCGGCAGAGCAGCGCGCCGAGAAGGCCGAGTGCCGGGCACGACACCTTGAAGCCCGCTTGGCGGCGCTTGCCTCGACCTCCGGTCAGTGGATGTGGACCCGCGATGCTAACGGACGCATAGATGTACATCTCACCGGTGGACAAATGTCAGAAGGGCGCCCTGAAGGGAACTCGCAGGAACACGACTGGATCGACGCCATCCACCCGGAAGATCGCGAGCGCACCCTCACAGCTTGGGCTGAGGCCGTCACAAGAAAGGGTGCCTACGAGAATGTACAGCGCATGCGCACCGCCGATGGATTCTACCGCACCCTCCTTGTACGCGCCGTGCCCAACCTCGAAAACGACGATGATACTGTGCCGGAATGGCTAGGAACCTCCACAGATATCACCGAGCAGGTGGCCCAACTGGAGCGTGAACATGCGGCGCGTGCCGACGCAGAGACAGCAAAAGCACAGTTGCAGGCTGTCCTCGATGTGCTGCCGCTCGGCCTCATGATCGCCGATGCCAGGGGCCATGTCCTCATGAGAAACCCCGCCGTCTATCGCATATGGGGCGACAATGCACCGGCACCACACGATCTTACCGGCTATCGCGAGTACAAAGGGTACTGGCCCAATACAGGGCAGCGCCTGGAAAGCAAAGACTGGGCACTCGCGCACTCACTCCTGCATGGCGAGATAGTCATCGGCGAGGAAGTCGACATCGAGACCTTCGACGGCGAGCGCAAGACCATCCTCAACTCGACGGCACCGATCCTCGACGCATGCGGAACGATCATCGGCGGCGTTGCAGCCATGCTCGATATCACCGCACGCAAGCAACTCGAGCGCGACTCCCTGGAGGGTGCCGCACAATTGGATGCGACCTTCGAAGCACTCGGCGACGGTATCTCTATCGTGGACAACCAGGGTAATGTGCTACGGACGAACGCTGCTGCCAGAAATATGATGGTATTCAACGTCAATCCCAGTGAATACACTGCCCTCAGCGCATCCGAACAGGAGCGACAGCAGGCGCTATGCGATGCGGATGGTCGCCCGCTGCCGCTGGATCAATGGCCAAGGTTCCGCGTGGCGCGCGGCGAAGTGCTGCAGGGTGACACGGCGATGGATCTCATCACGCGAGACCGTGATGGGCGCACGCTCTATGTCACCGCCACCGGCGCCCCAATACGCGATGCGGATCGACATATCCTTGGCGGTGTTACCGTCTACCGCGACGAAACTCCACGCAAGCAGTTGGAGCAGGCATTACGTGCGAGCATGGCAGAGGCACGCCACCGAGCGGATGAGGTTGACGCCATCCTCGAAGCGATGACGGACGGCGTGCTGCTCTACAACGCCCAGGGGCAACTCATCCGCACGAACGCTGCTGCCCGTCGCCTGCTCGCGGCCGATAACGAGTTTCCAGAGGCATGGGCTCAGACGACTATGGCCGAGCGCATCGCGCCGTTCGTGGCACATGATCTCGATGGCAATGTGCTCAGTCCTGAGCAGTATCCATTCGTCCGCATCATGCATGGCGAGGTGCTGACAGGGGCCAACATTGCTGAAATCGAGACGCACCGGCTGGATGGCAGCCCCATCACAATCAGCGTCAGTGGCGCGCCGCTGTACGACGAGCACGGCGCGCTAAGAGGCGCGGTCTGCGTTTCGCGTGATGTGTCGGAGCGCATGGAGATTGAAAAGACATTACGCGAGCGCGAGGCGATGTTTCGCAACACGTTCGATCAGGCTGCCGTCGGCATGGCCCATACCGCCTTGGATGGATACTGGCTGCGCGTCAACGAGCGGATGTGCGCCATCACCGGCTATTCTCGCGAAGAATTGCTTACACGCAGATTCCAGGATATCACCCATCCTGACGATGTAGAAGCAAACCTCAGTCATGCGCGCGATCTGGTGGCCGGTAAAATTCAAACCTACACCATGGAGAAACGCTATATCCGCAAGAACGGCAGTCACATTTGGGTAAACCTGACGGTCGCGCTGGCCCGCACTCCCCCAGGCGCACAGCGCTATTTCATCACTGTAGTCGAGGATATTACCGCGCGTAAGGTGCTGGAGCAACAGCGCTCTGACATCTTGAGCATCGTCGCGCATGACCTGAGCAATCCCCTCACAGTGATGAAGGCACGACTGCAGTTGATTCGCCGTCAGATTGGCGCGGGAAAAGCGCCCGAAGCCTCGGTGATACAGAATGTGGCGAGCACACTGATACGGATGGAGCGGCTCGTCGGCGATCTACGCGACGCGGCCAGCGCGGATACGCATCAGTTAGCTCTAAAAAAAGCGCCGCACGATATTGTCGCCCTATGCCGCGCGGAAGCAGAGGCGCAGATGCAGACGAACAAAGGGCGACATATCGATCTCATCCTGCCGGCGGAGCCCGTTATTGCGGAGGTGGATTCGGACCGCATCACCCGGCTGCTGGGCAACCTGCTCTCAAACGCCATCAAATACAGCCCACCCGACCAACCGATCACGCTCTCGCTTGAGCGTCACGTCGAGTCATCTCCGAACGAGCCAGACCAGGCGGTCGCGCGCATCGCCGTGCGTGACCGGGGCATAGGTATCGCGCCTGAGGTCCAGCCCCACATCTTCGAGCGATTCTACCGCGCGCCCGACATCCACGAGGAGCAATTGACACAGCCAAGCCTCGGCCTTGGCCTCTACATCTGCCGCATGCTCGTCGAGGAGCATGGCGGCTCCATACACGCCGAGAGCACACTCGGCCAGGGAACGACATTCTTCGTCACACTGCCGCTCGCCCACCTAAAAGAGTCCCGCCCGTGACGATCGTAGGGCTGTGCGTAGTGGCAGAAGTGTGATACAATAGGCGAGCATGTCGTCGCAGCGCGGCGAGGAATCGTTGTGCGCGTCGCGATCCAAATTATGTGACTGCATCGTCGGTATTCTCAAGGGAGAACGTCTCCCATCTATTCAACTCTGTAATCGATGGCCGCGTGGTGGATTGCCACGTGGTCGCCAGCTAGACCTCGGCCCGGCAATGTGCTACGGGCGCCGGGTCGTCGAGGAGTGTATTCCGTGGGCGCACTACCAAAGAAACGAGTCTCCAATTCGCGCCAGGGCAATCGCCGCGCGCACCACAAAGTCAAGATCCCTCAGTTGAAGGTCTGCCCCCAGTGCCGCCAGCTGCGTCTGTCGCACCACGCCTGCCCCAACTGTGGCACCTATCGCGGTCGCCAGGTCAGCGGCATCAAGCTCAAGGGTGCCAGCGCCGCTGAGTAAGCGACATACGCCGTGTGTACTAGAGGTATGCATGGCGCATGTGATCGACTAGACGGAGAGTCGTGTGAGCGAGCGCATCGCCTTCGTGTTTCCTGGGCAGGGGAGTCAGGCGGTCGGGATGGGTGCGGATGTCTACCGCGCCTCACCGGCCGCCCATCGTGTATTCGCCATCGCCGACGAGACCGCTGGATTCCCGCTCTCGCAGCTCTGCTTCGAGGGGCCCGAGGAGCAGTTGCGCGAGACCATCAACACCCAGCCCGCCATCGTCGCGACGAGCCTGGCATTGCTGGCCGCCGTCCAGGAGGCCGCTGGCGCCCCCGCAGTGAATGACGGCGAGCCGTCTCTCACCGGCCCCTTGCGCCCCGCCTATGTTGCCGGCCATAGTGTCGGCGAATATGCCGCCGTTGCCGCCGCAGGCGCGCTCGACATTGCCAACACACTCAGACTGGTGCGCGAGCGCGGTCGCCTGATGCATCAGGAAGGCCAGGCCTGCGAGAGCGGGATGGCCGCCGTACTGGGGATGGATGCATCCGCGCTGGAAGCCATCTGCGCCGAGGCCACTGAGCAGGCGCTCGCCGAGCGAGGCGCTGGCACCGGTACGCATCCAGGCGCCGGGCGTGTAGTCGTCGCCAACGACAACGCCCCCGGCCAGATCGTCATCTCTGGCGCGCGTCATGCACTCGATCTGGCCATGAGCATGGCCCGCGAGCGCGGCGCGAAGCGTGTGGTACCGCTGACCGTCAGTGGCGCCTTTCACTCGCCGGTGATGGCCCCCGCCTCGCGTGGGCTGGCGGACGCGGTCGATGCTGCATCCTTGCGCAACGCTCGGGTGCCGCTGGTAGCCAACATCACCGCCCAGCCGATCACCCTGGCAGGAGATATGCGGTCGGAGCTAGCGCAGCAGATCGCAGCGCCCGTCCAATGGACACGCTCCGTCGAATATCTCGCGGCGCAAGGCGTCACCACCTTCGTCGAGTTCGGTGCTGGCCAGGTGCTGGCGGGACTGATCAAGCGCATCGCCAAAGGTGCCACGATCCTCTCCGTCGGCTCGGCCGCGGACGTTGCCCCCGCCGCTGGGCAGTTGCGCGAGCGGCTCGGCGACTAGCGTTTGCGTGTGCTATGCTCTTGGCTAGCGGCACAACCTGCTGTATGCTATCGAATGCGAGAAGGGCAGGAGGTAACATGCACACCTGGCCGAACGGCACGACTGATCGTTCGTTCGAGGCAAGCACCGCCAATGCGACGGCGACACAGCCAAGCGCGGATACCACCACGCTTGGCGACGATGCGCTCCTGCGAGAGCCGATCGAGCAGCTTGGCGCGGTACGCATCGCGCGGCGTGTCCTGCGCACCGTCGTGCAGCAAGCGGCGCTCGGCGTGCATGGCGTCACGCGCATGGCCACCGTCCGCAACGGCTGGCCGCAGCTACTCGGGCGCCCACTGCCGCAGCACGGCGTCAGCCTCGCGGTACACGGCGAAACCGTGTCTATCGAGATCTATCTCATCGTCGATCCAGGCGTCAGCATGGTAGACGTGGGAACACGCGTGCAAGAGGCCGTAGGCGCGGCCGTAGAGCACATCCTGGGAATGGGAGTCAGCGAAATCAACGTGTATATTCAGGACGTAGCCTAACCATGACGATGGGCGTTCGCCGTCAGGCGCGCATCATCGCGCTGCAGACGCTCTACGAATATGACACCGCCGGACACGATGTCGACTCCATTCTGGAGCGCCACGTCGAGGAACGTCGGCTGACTCAGCCTGTCGTAGACTATGCGAAAGAGCTGGTACACGGTGTGCTGGCACACCTCCCCCAGATCGACGCCACCATTGAGGAAGCGGCCCACGAATGGCCACTTGCGCAAATGGCTCGCATAGACAAGAATATTCTCAGGCTTGCAATCTACGAGATTCTGTACAATAATGCTGTCCCAGCGAAGGCCGCCATCAACGAGGCTGTCGAGCTCGCCAAGCGATTCGGCAGTGACACCTCGAGCCGTTTTATCAACGGCGTCCTTGGCACAATATTCAACCGGTCTCAGGGATCACCAGCATCCAGTGCCGGAAGTGAGATGAGGTAAGCAGATGTCATCCATGTCGAAAGACGATATCCTGGCGAAGCTCAAGCCCTTGATCGCCGACCAGCTCGGCGTCGACGAAGCCGAAGTCAAAGAGGACGCCTC
>DASVOW010000213.1:0-3445 GCA_036383155.1 Ktedonobacterales bacterium | reverse complement strand
AACCAGGTCATTCTGGGAACGGTGAATGCCGATGCGGCGGCCTATGAGGCGGCCATACGACACATTGGGACGTTTGTGGAGCGCTGGCCCACGGCAATTGACACGGTGATCTCTGGGCGCTATCCGCTCGACGCCTATCATGACGTGTTGTCGGGGAAGACCGGCGGCATCAAAAACGTGCTCAGCTTCGAGCCGGAATGAGGAGCGTATCCACCTACCTGCAGTTGTATCAAATACTGGAGTAGGCCAGCACGTAGCTGACGGATGGCAAACTGAGGCGGGCGAGGGGGGCGTCTGGCAGCCACTCGCCGCCCCTTAGCGAAGGAACGCAAATACTGAGCTTGAGCGGATATGACGATGCTCCCCCTCCAACTCACATGGAGGGGGAGCATCTGGCTCTAGAATGATCGTGAGTGGGCTATACGCTACGGCTGCTGGCGCACGACACCCCAGTTGCTCCCATCGTAGTAGAGCAGCACTGAGGTTTGTTCGGGAACGTTAAATATTTGCTGAGCGATGGCCCAGCCCTGAGTTGGCGACGATCTCGCAAAGTCTCTGATCGGCATGTTTGCGGTCGCTCCTTGGGGCTGCAGTGTCGTCCACTGCCAGACGCCGTGGTCGTAGCGCACGGCTTGTCGTGTCGCTCCATGCTTTAAGTATGTCTGGAACACAAATGGATCGCCCATGTCAGGGAAGGCCCAGCCTTGGGTCGGGGAGACCATGGCAATCAGACCGAAAGAGTGGGGAGTAGAGGGGGTATCCCCGTCCGCTCCAGTCGTTCCCTGGATGCCTGCTTTGGTCCAGTGCGTGCCGTCAAAGTGATATAGGCCCCGTCCCCCGGCAACCCACACGTCGTTCGGTGATAGCTCGCTGACGCTGTTGAGGTCTGACCCACTGGCGAGTTCTCTTGGATCTGCAATAATTGTCGCGCCTGTGTAGGGTGTCCACACGCCGTGGGAGTAGTGCGCGGCAAGAGCTTGCGTGCCACCGCTACTGTTGTCAAAGCCCACGAGCCAGACGTCGCCGGGCTGGCGCGCATCGAGGTCTGACACTGCCATCTGTGGCTTCCTGAATGTCATCGGGACGTTGTCCCATGTCCCATTCTGATAGTGCAGGAGCGAGTACTGGTACCCAACAGATTGGTTGGGGTCGGAGCTGACGGGGTGCTTACCACCATACAGCAGCATCCAGCCCTCGTCGGCGGAGACCATCTTCACCTTCTCGGCGCTCGCCTTCTCCGCTGGCACATTCACTTGCTGCCAGGAGCCATGGGTGTAGTGCAGCACAAGTGGGCCGCTTACTTCCCAGGAATTGCGCGGCTGCCCGTTCGACATAGGCGTGGTGTCGAGCGCCATCATCTCGCCGACAGCCCAGCCCTCGTCTGCCGAGACCATCGAGATGTCGCTTAGCACAGCCTTCGAAATCGGCGTCCCGACGGGAGTCCAATGGCAGTTCTGCAGGCGGAGTATGGCTGTAGTAGGCGGCGATGTGGGCCGTTTGGGGTCCGATGCTCCGCCGACGGCCCAGCCGTCGTCCGCGCCAACAGGTGCGATGGCGGTAAGTATGGTATGCGCCGGGAGGTTTGCTGTGGCCTGGGAGGGTGCGCAGGAAGGGTGAGTTGTCGCAGTGTTTGTGCCGCCGGGCGCGCTGCTGTGCCCGCCGCGCCCGGCAAAGAGGCTGAATATGCCTATGCTGAGCGCGATGACCGCCGCTGCCGCGACCAAGCTGATAAAGGCCGGGATGCGTCTGTGAGGGCGAGTGGTAGGAGGCGCGCCGGCTGGCATGCTGGCGGATGAGGTATTTGTATCTTGCTTACCCATGGTGATCCTCTCGTTGGCTTTATATGGGATCTGAATTTGCTCCCGTAAGTGGCTGGAGATGTTTGCCCAGGTTGTGAGGGATGCTGTATCCAATGGGATGCTTTCGGCGGCACGGTGGAGTGCCGCCGCCACCTCGCGCCACTCTTCGAGCGCATCGCGGCAGCGCCTGCAGGAGGCCAGGTGGCGCTCCATCGCGGCCTGTTCGTCGTTTGAGAGCGAGTTTGCGATATACCAGGGCAACGAATCCTGGCATCTCTCGCATGAGAAATCAGGCGTCATGACGTGCATCCTCGGATGATGAGCAAGCGAGTGCGCTCTGGAGCGCCCGACGGGCGTAGCTCACGCGACTCTTTACTGTTCCGATAGGGACATCCAGAATCTGGGCAGCCTCTTCGGCAGTGAAGCCCTGTTGGAAGATGAGTTGGAGCACAGCACGGTGCTTCGTCGAGAGATGATTCAGCGCGTCGTCGAGGGCGAGGCGGCCGAGTACCGCATCTTCCGGCGAGGCGGCCGTGGGAACATCTGCCCCATCGGGTGGATCGGGATCAAACGCGCTTCGCCCACGCCGGGCAGCCGCCGCGCGGGTGCGGAGCGCGACATAGTGCGCAATCTGGAAGATCCAGGTGGCAACTTTCGCCTCCCCACGGTAGGCGCTGGCTGTGCGCCAGACTGCGAGGAAGGTATCTTGTAGCGCCTCTTCTATGGCGTGGCCATCGCCGTCGAGCTGGTGCCACAGGTAGCGACGCAGCCGTGCACGGTACTCGACGTAGAGTTGCCGCAGCGCCTCTTCGTCACCGTCCGCAACCTGCTGGAGCAGGAGTATCGGATCTGGCGTCGTCATGTCGTCAGGTTACCTTCATCCCGGTGCTGTGGGCGAGGCTTGGGCCGCCATCTCAACAGCCGATCACCTCAACATATATATGCGTGGAATATGTGCGGGGCAGCGCACGAATGGTTCAAAATAGATGAGCAAACACATAAAACTCGTGCGAAAGCTGGGTCGCTTGTTCGCTTGAACTGCTCCGTAATGGTTAAGCACACGCCGAATTACACAGGAGAGGCATATCAGAGGTTTTCTGCAGGCGGTTTTACTACCCTTTTCTGTCAGGCTGGTTGGTCGCGCCTGCCCTGCCGCGTATGGGGATTATCAGTTGTCGGTGTTGACGTGGTAAGCGCGGAACGTGGCAGTACCCGTAATCACACCACTAACTTCAGCGCGCATTCCTGCCTGCAAACCGCTGAATGTTTGAGCGACTCCTTCACAGGTGGTGCTGGACGTCACCCGTATCGTCCATGTCTTGCCAGCAGTATCGGTGTAGGTGAATTGATTGTCGTCGGAGTTGATGCTTTTGATGGTGCCGTGGAGATCGATGATTTGTCCCGACGGGGTCCGTGTAGGCCTGGGAGCGGGAGTTGTCGGGGTGGGCGTGGGCAAGTCCGTGGCGCTAGGCGTTGGCGATGGTGTGGCCGTAGCGGTAGCTTGTCCGAGTGCCGCGATGGAAGGATCACTGTGTGCGGCGGAGAGTAGGACTCCGATGGCGCTAGCCGAGCCGATTATGACGACGCCGATTACCGTTATGGCCGTTCTGCTCTTCAACATGTTCTTGCTCCCGAATCTCTATTAC
>DASVOW010000212.1:0-3374 GCA_036383155.1 Ktedonobacterales bacterium | reverse complement strand
GCCCGCTGCACTCGTGGGGCTCGTCTTGCACCGCCGCTGCTCCACGTGCTACACTGTGGCACACAAGCAGTGGCGGTCGCGTATCCGGTTGCCATGATGGAGCATTTACATACGGGTACGGATTGCGCAGCCAGGCCAGATGGAGTTGTGTTTCGTCACACTCGGCTCCCTCACGGGTGCTCATTATTCCACACTTCCACCCATTTCACCGATCTGTGTGCACACGTAGGATGTGTTGTGTAGGTCGTCGTACAGTAGAGTGCTCCTCTCCGACTATGGAAGACATCCCCACGTAGGCCGTCGTGCGTGCTGTTACACACGCACTCTCGCCGGAACGCCACCCTCCGTCGCCGCACGCTTTCTTGAATGCGCTACACGAGCAGGGCGCTCCGTCACCATCATCTCTCGGCCAGTAGTCGCTTAACAGTGCCGCCTGCGTTGCCGGCGCTGTGGATGGGAGGTTGATGTAATGTACAGGACGAAAGACGGGAAAGAGATCTTCGTCGTAGATGGACACACGCACCTGTGGGACGGCAGCGTGGAGAACCAGACCAACAGATATGGCAAAGGATTCATCGAGTGCTTCTATGCCTACCATAAGCTAGGCCCAGTAGACACGATTTGGAGCCTTGAGGAGTTCGAGAAGTACGGCGATGACCGCATGATGGAGGATCTCTTCGTCAAGGGGTACGACGACGTCGCCATACTCCAGTCCACATACCTGACCGACTTTTTCAAGACCGGCTTCAACACCACAGAGCAGAACAGCGTCATCAAGAACAAATACCCCGACCGCTTCATCCTCAACGGCTCGTGGGATCCACGCGACGGCGACAAAGGGTTGGAGTACCTGCGCCGGCTCAAAGGCGAATATGACATCACCGGCGTCAAGCTCTACACCGCCGAGTGGAAGGGAAGCTCCCACGGCTGGAAGCTCACCAGCCCTGACTCGTATCGCTTCCTCGAAGAGTGCCAGAAGCTGGGTATCGTCAACCTCCACATCCACAAGGGCCCGACGATTTACCCGCTCAACAAAGACGCCTTCGACGTGGGCGACGTCGATGAGCCAGCCTCAGAATTCACCGATCTACGCTTCATCGTCGAGCACGCCGGCATCCCGCGCATCGAGGATTTCTGCTTCATCGGTGCACAGGATACCAACGTCTATGCCGGCCTCGCGGTGATTATGCCGCTCATCAATCTGCGCCCGCGCTATTTCGCCGAGATGATGGCTCAGATGCTCTTCTGGCTCGGACCCGATCGTCTGCTCTTTGGCAGCGACTATGCCATCTGGGAGCCAAAATGGATCATCGACAAATTCATGGATTTCCAGATGCCCGACGATCTGAAAGCCGAGTTCAACGTCGATCTCACGCCTGAGGTCAAAGAGAAGATCCTCGGCCTGAACGCGGCGAGGCTCTACAACATCGATGTGGCGGCGCACACCGGCAAGATCGCCGGTGACACCTTCGCGCAGCGCCGTGCCGTCCATGTGACGACGTAGCCGGGGCCACCGTCTGGATGCCAGTATCCGGCAACTATGGCTGCCGGATACTGGCCGTGCGTGTCCGCGTGCACGCTGAACGCGACAAATCATACGGGCCATTAGGGTCATCAGGCTTATAAGGGGCGCCACTGTGATAGATGAACGAGATGTGTGGGCGCACATTGGCGAGGTAATGGACCCCGAGCTGGACCAGCCGCTCGACAAGCTTGGATTCGTGGAGAGCGTGGAGATCCAGGGGGCTGACGTGGTGGTGAATTTCCGCCTACCGACCTACTGGTGCGCGCCCAACTTCGCCTACATGATGACGGCGGACCTCCGCGAGCGTGTGGCACGCGTGCCAGGCGTGGAGACGGTAACCATACGGCTGCGCGATCACTTTGCCGAAGATGAGATTACCGATGGAGTGAACGCCGGACGCCCGTTCTCGCAGACTTTCGCGGGTGAGGCCGACGGCGAGCTCGATGAGCTGCGCATGACCTTCCTGCGCAAGGCGTTCCTCGTACGTCAGGAGCAACTGCTGCGGGCGCTGCTACGGGCGGGCTACACACCGGAGCAGCTCGTGCGGCTCACGGCGAGTGACATCCAGGTGCAAGGAGACGCGCTGCTCACACGCGAGGTACGAGATCAGGGCGGACCGGGCGATGCGGCAGACGCCGGCTGGCGACACATTCCGCATGCGGCGCGCACCTTCGCCCTGTACCGGCAGAAGCGCGCGGCGGCGGGGCTGGACATGGCGGCAGCAGGACCGCTCTTCACGACGGCGGAAGGCGAGCCGCTCACACCGGAATCGGTACCCCAGGTTCTGCGCGCGGCCCGCACGATCCGCCTCAATGGCGCGTTCAACACCATACTGTGTACCGCGCTCAATCGCGTCACCCACGGCGTTGATGTGGATGCCGACGCGCTCTGTGAAGAAACCGTCGAGCGCCACACAGCAGGGTAGTACGGTGACATAAGAGGAAGAGGAGGCGTACACGATGAAGGCAATCCAGGTCGTTGGGTACAACCAGCCGGTCAAAATGATGGACGTTCCCGAGCCGAAAATCGAGAGTCCGACGGACGTCATCATTCGCGTCGGCGGGGCCGGTGTCTGTCGCACCGACCTGCATATCCTCGAAGGCATCTGGCGGCAAGCGGTAGGCGATCCCCCGCTGCCCTTCACCATCGGCCATGAGAATGCCGGGTGGGTGGAAGAGGTCGGATCCGCCGTCACGACCCTGAAGCGCGGCGATCCCGTCATTCTGCATCCCCAGCCGTCGTGTGGCCTCTGCCGGGCCTGCAGGGCGGGCGAAGACATGCACTGCATCAATGCGTTCTTCCCCGGTCTGGATGGGCATCCCGGTGGCTATGCCGAATACATGAAGACCAGTGTCCGCGCGGTAGTGCCGCTCGCGCCAGGAACCGACCCGATTCCGCTGGCGCCCTACGCCGACGCTGGTATAACGGCGTACCATGCTGTCAAGAAGATCGCACCCGAGACGTATCCTGGCAGCACCGTAGCGGTGATCGGCATCGGCGGGCTGGGTCACTTCGCCGTGCAGTTGCTCAAAGAGATGACGTCGGCCAAGGTCGTCGCAGTCGATACGACGGAAGAGCGGCTGGCCTTTGCCATGGACATCGGCGCGGACCACGGCGTACTGGCAGGTTCAGACGGCGGCGTAAAGGGCGTGAAAGAGTACACCAACGGCGGCGCGGATGTCGTGATGGACTTTGTGGGCGAGCGAGGCACGCCGGAAAGCGGCATGGCCATGCTGCACAAGGGCGGGACATACTCGATCATCGGCTACGGTGGGACGGTTGCGTCGCCGACGATCACCATGATCTTCTCCGAGCTGAATATCGTGGGCAACCTCGTCGGCAGCTATAC
>DASVOW010000211.1:0-1587 GCA_036383155.1 Ktedonobacterales bacterium | reverse complement strand
ACTCAACGCCCTGCTCACCGTCGTGGCGCTTGGCGCGTCGTGGAACACGGTGCGCACCGGCGACCGTCCGCGCCAGTATCTCGCGCTGATGCTGCTGCTCAGCACCGGCATGCAGGGCGTTTTCCTCGCGACGAATCTGTTCCTGTTCTACGTCTTCTGGGAGTTGATGCTCGTCCCGGCGTACCTGCTGGTGGGCAGCTTCGGCGGACCCCGCCGCGCCTACGCCGCCATCAAGTTCGTGCTCTACACTGCCGTCGGCTCGCTGCTGATGCTCGTCGGCCTCATCGCGCTCGGCGCGGTCGCCAGCAACGCGTTCCACATGGCCTACACCCTCGACCTCAGCGCCCTGAACGCCGCTCATATCACCACACTGGCGCGTGACGTGCAGATTCCGCTGTTTCTCGCATTCGCCGCCGCGTTCGCCGTGAAGTCCGGCCTCTTCCCGCTGCATAGTTGGGTGCCGGACACGTATAGCGAGGCGCCCGTCGCAGTGGTGGTGCTGGTGGCGGGCGTGATGGCGAAGACTGGCGCCTATGGCTTCGTGCGCTTCTGCATCGCCCTCTTCCCCACGGCTGCGCGCGAGCTAACGGGGCTGATGAGCGTGCTAGCCGTCATCGGCATCCTCTATTTCGCGCTGCAGGCCCTCGTCGCGCAAGATTTCAAGCGGCTGCTGGCCTACGTCAGCATCAGCCACATGAGCGTGATCATCCTCGGCCTCTTTGCGCTGAATACACAGGGTATCGAGGGCGGCATCGTGCAGATGGTCAATCACGGTATTATCATCGCGGCGCTGTTCCTCATCGCGGGCTACATCGAGTCGCGCACCGGCTCGCGCACGCTTGCCGACTTCGGCGGGCTGGCGACGCGTCTTCCCTGGCTGGCGACCGTCTTCATGATCGCCGCGCTCTCCGCCCTTGGCCTGCCTGGGCTGAATAGCTTCGCCGGTGAATTTCTGGCGTTCCTAGGCGTCTTCCGCGCCAGCGTGCTCTACGGTGTCTTGGGAACGCTGGTGGTGATACCGGCGGCGTGGTATATGCTGCGCTTTTTCCAGGGCGTGATGGAGGGGCAGCCCATCGAGCCTACTCCTGTCGCAGAGACGGCTGCCACGACTGCCACCAGCGCGCGAGGAGACCGGAGAAAGCAAGGGGTAGCCGCGCGTATACCCGACCTGCGCCTGGGCGAGTTCGTGGTGCTGCTGCCATTACTGGCGCTGATCTTCTACTTTGGCGTCGCGCCCGGCGTGCTGACCTCGCGTTTGGAGCGCACGGTGCTGGGCATACCGCCCATCAGCGCGCCGGCCCAACCCCAACAATCAACTGTGCACAACCCGTAGCGGTGGACGATAGAGAACGAGCGACAAAACGACGATGAACCCATTTACCTACATAGCCACAGGCGCGGACTGGTATCGCATTCTGCCGGAGCTTATCCTGCTGGGTGCGGCGCTGCTGGTGTTGCTCGCGGATCTGGCGGCTGGCTCGTCGAAGCGCAAGGGCTGGCTCGCCAGCGTTGCGCTGCTCGGCGTCATCGGCGCCGCCGTCTCTGTCGTGGTGCTGTGGACGCAGGGCGACGGCCAGACCGCCTTCT
>DASVOW010000210.1:0-3544 GCA_036383155.1 Ktedonobacterales bacterium | reverse complement strand
TGTTGCTGCGCTCACTGCTTGGCCTCGAGCCCGTCGGAGACCACCTGCTGGTCGATCCCGCTATCCCGGCGAAGATCGAGTCGATTCAGCTGCTTGATATTCCGGGCAGATGGGGGCTCATCGATGCCTTCGGACGCGGTCGGATCGATCTGACCCGCGAGCCGGCTCTAGCACCACAAGCTATGGCCCAAGGAGTGCCAGTGGCAAGCGCACCCGTCATGCGGGAGCCATCGGCGTAAGCGAGACGGACGGCGGCCCGGTCGTTACCTGACTTGTCGCCGCTGTAGACACAGACGACAACAGCGACACCGCTCCCGAGATACGGGGCGGTGTCATCCTTTGTCATCCTCCGTATAGAGGATATCGGTTGTGTACGGTACATCGGGCACTGCGTATGGGCACACGCTACGCGTGTGTATCCTAACTGACTGTCTGGCTCATGGTGGTAGAGCCCGTTTCAAATAGTTCGATTTCTGGCGTGGGCAAATAGTCGCGGCCCATACACTGGGCGTACACGCGCTCATACTTCACTGCCATCAGTTGCGTATCAAAGTGTTGCCGTGCATAGGTGCGGCAGCCTCGACGGGAAATGCGATGAATCTTTCGTGTCGCAGCCACGAGCTCGTCAATATCCATGCAGCAGTAGCCGGTCACATCGTCTGTGAGAAGTTCCGGCGCAGCGCCTCGTGGGCATGTCAGCACAGGTGTGCCGCAGGCCAGGGCCTCAATGAAGACCATGCCGAATGGTTCGGGCCATTCTATAGGTAGCACGAGAGCGAGCGCATTGGCCATGAGCTGGCGCTTCTCTTGCTCGCCGACCTGACCGAGCCATTCGATCAAGGGATGGTCCAGCAGCGGCTCTATCGTCTCTTTGAAGTACGACTCTTCTCTGTGATCAACCTTGGCTGCGATCTTCAAGGGGATGCCTGTACGCTTGGCGATCTCGATCGCCACGTCTGGACGCTTCTGCGGTGACATGCGTCCGACGAATGCGAGGTATGTGCCGGGCTCCGCCACGTATGGAAAGCGGTCCACATCTACTGCATTGTGGACTGTGGCGATATAGTTGAGGCTGGGGAAATCCTTGCGCTGGCTGTCACTGATGGAGACGTAATTTGCCGTCCGGTAGCGCTCATACAGGCGCCGAGCCTCGGGTCTCGCAAGCTGATCATGTAGGGTCAGCACGGTAGGCGTGGACGTGCGTCGGGCGAAGGGCAGCGTAAGGTAGTCGAGGTGTGAGTGGATAATGTCGAACTGGCCGGCACGATCATAGACTTCGTCGAGCATCGCGGCATGGTAGCCCGCAGGGTCTATATCCGGAGCAAAGTTGATGGCGCAATCCACCATCGGAATGAGCCGGGCGCTAGTTCGTGAGTCACCAGAAGCGAAGAGCGTCACTTCATGTCCCATTTGCACGAGCGCTTCAATCAACTCGTACACGACGCGCTCCGTTCCACCATAGCCGAGCGGAGGCACGGCAACATGGAGCGGAACGACCTGTGCGATACGCATACAATCCCCTTTCTGCATGCGAGGAGTATTGCGTGCGAAGTGTTGAAGCAGACGACATTTCGCACTGCTGCATACTCCTTTACAGCTGCGCTGGAGGCTGCGCATCGCACGGCTCACGTGCGTGCGATGCAGAGTTGCCACGCTTCGGCGCGATGGAGCGCGCGAAGCGTATTTCACTATATGTCAAATAACCTATTGATGCCTAGCACGAAAAGATGGTATGCCCGGCCAGTCTATCGCTGGCCCATGGGCTAATCGCCACCTCGTCCGTGGTCAAGCTGGGTGCAGCAGAGGCGCAGCGACTCAGGAACGACGCTCGCGTCTCGGCACAGACTCAACTTGAGATGAGTCTCCTGCTCCGCCAGTGGGTAGTGTTGAACTACTCTTCCAGCCCACCCCTTTGCACGGCGCATTGGGGAGTCTCGTTTTCTATACTTCGAGTGTGACTGAAGGATCACCCACCGCAGCCTTCAGCGCGGCGGAGATTCTCCAGGATCTAGATGATCCTCGCAAGGCTGTGCACGGCTTTGATCTGAGGAAGAGGAAGGGAGGGCAACATGTCACAGGTATCGCACACCTTGGCCCGGCGACCCGGGCTCGTCACGTTTGCCGCAATCATGCTCTTTGTGCTTGGCGGCCTTGAGGTCATCTGGGCGATCGAGCAGTTCGTTAATGCCGCATGGATCGCTGGCGCCACCTATGGCACCTTCGGGGGCTATCTCTGGCTGTGGGGCATTTTGGATGTACTGTTCGCGGCGGTGGCGTTCTATGCTGGCTACGACATACTCAGGGGCGGCGCCTTTGGGCAGGTCGTAGGTATACTCATCGCCTCCTTCAGTGCCATCCGGTGGTTCTTCTACATTCCGGCGGCACCCTGGATGGCCGCGGTCATCATTGCCATCGACGTGCTCATCATTTACGGATTGGTCGTGCACAGTGACTATTTCGGGGTAAGCAGCGACCAGTGATGGGTAGAGCGGCGAAGAACGGCGACTAACTGATCTTGCCACACTCGGCTTTCCTGGGCCGGTACGGCACGACGAAGCAGGTGGCCAGGAAACATGCAAATGCATCTGCATGGGAGAATCGCTCCCAGGACTAACAGTACGGGAAAGGATAACAGGTATGATGCGGAGACGTGCCCTTGGCCGCCCAGTATTGAGGACCGCTGTCGTGGGTGGCGCGGCTTATATGGCAGGCAGTTCTGCGGCAAGGAAGCAACAAGCGGAAGCAGAGCAGAATGCGCAGATCGCCGACCTCCAGCAGCAGCAGGCGGCCATGCAGACAGGTGCTCAATACCAGGCGCAGCCAACCTATGCGCCACCAAGCTATGCGCAGCCAGCCTACGCACCGCCACCAGCCCCTGAGCCGGTTGCCGCACCAGCGCCTACGCAAGACCCCATCGCAATGCTGAAGCAGCTTGGCGAGCTAAAAGCAGCCGGCGTGCTGACGGATGAAGAGTTCGAGGCGAAGAAAGCACAGCTGCTGAAGCAAATCTAGTCACTGTGTATACGTAGCTGTGGCGCTGAGGGAGGCATGATATGGCACTTGGTCCGCTGGAATACCTAGTGGTCAAATTTGAAGGCAACCACTTTACGGGCGAGATTATGCCGGAGCTGCAAGCCCTGCGCGACAAGGGCTTGGTGCGGATCGTCGATCTGATCTTTATTCAGAAGGATAAAGATGGTACGGTGTCAGCCCGTGAGATCAGCGATCTCGATGCAGACGAGGCAAAGCGATACGGCCCAATCGCCGGCGATGTCCAGGATCTCCTTACCATTGAGGATATCGACGATGTCGCTGGCAAGCTTCCCAACAATAGCTCAGCCGCGATCGCCTTGCTCGAGCATACGTGGGCGATCCGGCTGAGAGAGACGATCCTGAAGGCGCGTGGAGAGGTTCTCGAAGCGGGGTTTGTGCCCATGGCTGAGGTGGAGGCGCTGACTGCAGAGCTCGCCGCTATGAAAGCGGAGGCGCAGGCATAGCGCTTGTCGCGCATGCTGATGGATGACTAGCTAACACTCACCATACG
>DASVOW010000209.1:0-6546 GCA_036383155.1 Ktedonobacterales bacterium | reverse complement strand
CAGGGGCAGAAGTGCTCGGCCTGCTCACGCGCGATCATCGTAGACTCGGTCTACGATCAGGTGCTCGAAAAGATCCTGGAGAAGGCGCGTCTGCTCACCGTCGGCGACACCAGCGACCCAGACAACTACATGGGTCCGGTGATCGACGAAAACGCCTATCGCAAGATCCAGAGCTACATCGAGATCGGCAAGCAGGAAGGCAAGCTCCTGCTCGGCGGCGAGACGCTGGATAAGCCCGGCTACTTCATCCCGCCGACGATCTTTGGCGATATCCCGCCAAACGCCCGTCTCGCCCAGGAGGAGATCTTTGGCCCGGTGCTCGCGGTGATCCGCGCGCTCGACTTCGACGACGCGACCTACATCTTCAACAACACCGAATACGGCCTCACCGGCTCACTCTACTCGAAGGACCGCGCGCGCATCGAGCGCGCAAAGCGCGAGTTCCACGTCGGCAACCTGTATTTCAACCGCAAGTCCACCGGCGCGCTCGTCGGCGTCCATCCCTTCGGCGGCTTCAACATGTCCGGCACCGACTCCAAGGCCGGCGGCAGAGACTACCTGCTGCTTTTCACCCAGGCCAAAGCCATCTCCGAAAAGACACGCTAGCTGCCGCAGATCTATCGCCCGCGAATAGAACGCGCGAGCATATCGGCTCTCAGTCGCCCTTCCCCTGCAATTGGGGGAAGGGCGATTCAGCAGCTCCGCAGTCTCTACGTCCGCGCGATTCTAGCGATAAAACCGGTTGAAGGCCGGAGTTTCACACGTCCAGCGACACGATATGTCCACACAGCCCATCGTCCCCGCAGCACACGACACCCATGCTGCCTGTTGCTCCATAGGCGTGTTCCAACCGCTTGTGTGCGAGATGCTTGTGTAGCCGCTGGCCGGCATCGAGCAATAGGTCGGCCACCAGCATGAGCGCGGCCGTCCAGATGCCATCGCTCTCGTGAGGAATCTCGCTAGCCAGCCGCGCACGCTCTGCTTCACGCAACAGATCCTGCCGATGCGTCTCCGCAAGGTAACCGCTCATCGTCATGGGCGTCATGAAATCAGTCCTCTCCGACGCGAGGTGAGAGAGACGCCAGCTACACCGCGGCTCAAGCGAGCATCGCGAGCGCCTTCACCAGGATTCCTAACTGATCAAGACGACATTCCATCCTGATTAAAGCGTAGCGGGAGCGCCCGCGAAAGTCAATATGTGACGATGCGTCGGCTGGAAGGTGCGCGACCGCCACTGCTTGTGCGACACCGTGTAATACGCGGAGCAGCGGCGCCGCAAGACAGCGTCGGCCGGTGCGTAGCGCCTTTACCAAGCGAGTTCAGAGGTCAAAGGTGTAGCTCTCCTCGGACCTGAGCTCGCGTACCTGGTCGCCGACGCCCAATTTCACCGACCGGTTCAAGCTGTCAGCCTCGGCGCCGACCCGCAGATGCCCCTCCTCAAGGGTAACGTTGATCATCATCCCTCTAAAGCGCATCGGCAGGGTGAGACCGCGCAGATGATCCACGGGCTTGGGATTGAAGTAGAGGACGCCGTCGCGAATCACCTCGCCGAAGTAGCTGCGCTGCACAAGATCCAGCGTCCCCGACATCACCCCCATGTGGATGCCCTCAGCCGTCGTGCCGCCCTGCACATCGCCCACATCGCTCTCCAATGCCACCTGATACCGCTCCCAGGACGTCGCCAGGTCGATCTCAGCGTAGACTCCGGCATAGGTCACGAAGCTCAGCGTAGACCCGTGAGACGTTCGGGCATCGTAATAGGCGACAGTCTTGCGCAGCGTCTCAGGTGTGAACGAGTAGCCGAGACGCTCGAAGATCTGCTTCAGCTCATCCTGCCGGAACAGGTAGAACAGCAGCACAGTATCTGCCTGCTTCGCCACCTTGTAGCGATCGGGGTCCTTTCCCTCCGCCCGCAGAATGCGATCGAGCCTCTGGATGTTGCCATACTTCCGACGATAAGCATCCCAGTCCAACTCCTCAAGGTTCTCCCAGCCCTCGAACTGGCTGATGACACCATCTGGGAGGAACGGGACGTACATCTTGCGGCTCATCTCCTTCCAGGTCGCCAGTTCCTGTTCGGTGAGGTCAATCTCCTCGTAGAGCGACTGCCGCCGCCGCGCTGGAAACATGTCGAGCAGCCTGCTGGCAACGTCCATGAGCCACGCAACCATCACGTTGGTGTACGCGTTGTTGCGCAGGCCAGGCTCATCGGAGTCCGGGTATTTCTCGTGGAACTCGTCCGGCCCCATGACGCCGTGGATCTCATAGCGGCCACGATCCGGGTTGAAGTGAGCGATGCTGGCCCAGAAACGGGCGATTTCCATCATCGTCTCGGCACCCGGCCCAAGCAGGAAATCAGTATCTCCTGTTGCCTGGAAGTAGTGCCAGATGTTATAGAAGATGGCGGCGTTCACGTGCCTCTGATTCCGGCTCAGGTCCGGTTCCCACATCCCCGAGCGGGGGTTGAGATGCACAACCTGGGTCTCCTCCTCGCCGTCACTGCCACTCTGCCAGGGGAACATCGCGCCTCGGTAGCCACTGGCATGAGCCAGTGCGCGGGCCTCATCAAGCCTGCGATACCGGTACATCAGCAGACCCCGCGTGATCCTCGGCAGCCGGAAGTTCAGGAAGGGATAGATGTAGAGCTCGTCCCAGAAGATGTGGCCGCGATAGGCTTCCCCGTTGAGGCCGCGTGCGGGAACCCCCGCGTCCAGGTCGGCCGTGTGAGGGGAGCAGGTCTGCAGCACATGCGAAGCATGGAAGCGCAGCAGGAACTGGACCCGCTCGTCGTTGGGCACCCGGAGGTCGCAGTCGTGCCACAGCTCGTTCCACACACCCTGGTGACGGTCGAAGGCCTCGTTGAAGGTGCGGAAACGCCCAATCGCTATCTCGGCATTCGTCAGAGGATCGCTTATCGCGTGGTCGCGAGAAATGTAGAACGCGACCTGCTTCTCAACACGGATTGGTCGTCCTTGCTGGAGGTCGAAGCCCAGCGTCTGTTGGATATAGTCTTCCATCTGATAGAGCCCGCGCTTGGCCTCCAGCTCCCCCAAGTCTCCGTACACACGCGTCCTTGCTGCCTCGGCCACGTAGATGAGCGATTGGCGCGTCCGCGCTATCAGAGAGATGGTGTCGGGACGTGGATTCCGGCTCGCCTCCGGATGCAGGTGGTGCCCCTCGAGTTCCCGGTAGCGGGCGACACCCTGGTTCATGACGCGCGCGTCAAGCGCCGTGATGACCTCCACTGGGCCAGACCAGTTCTCGGCGGTGATGGTCCACTCCAGGGCCGCCTCATGCATGTTGGACATGCTGACGAAGCGCCTGCTGGAGAGCGTTGTCTCGCGACCCCGGCGGTCGCGGAAGCGCAGACTGCGCTTCACCAGCGCGTTGCGGAAGTCCACCTCGTGCCGGTAGCTCAGAAGCTCGACGTTCTTCAGGCTGATCGGCTCTTCGTCGCCGATCCGGAGCTTGAGCACGAGCCAGTTGGGCAGGTTAACCAGGTCCTCATTGCGCACCGGGCGCCCGCCCAGGATGGTCGTCTCGCGGTTATAGCAACCGTGTGCATACGTGCCCGGATAGTGCACGTCGTCCACGTCGGACCACTCGGCGCTCCCGCGCGTGCAGAAATGGCCGTTGCCGGTCGAGGTGAGCACCTCCCGGAGCCGTTCCTGCTCCGGCTCGAAGGAGTCGTAGGCCAGCGTCCAATCCTTCGGATTGGGTGCGGATTCCCCGCTGGGCAGTGTCGGCTTTCCTTTTTGAGGAGAGTATATGGCGGCAAGCCTGTTGAGGAACTCCTCTACCTGCCCCATCGTATTCAGCACGTAGTCCGCGGCGGTCGTGCGACCAGCCGTCTCAGGGTCGTCGGCGCTCCCCACAAAGATGCTGATGCCACGCCCCGCCAGGGCTCGGAAGGCGTCCTCGTCGGTGATGTCGTCGCCCAGATAGAGGGGGACCACGTCGTCGCGGTCCAGATCCAGCGCCTTGAGCAGGTAGAGCACCGCCTCGCCTTTGTCCCAGTCCAGCTTGGGCTGGATCTCAAAGACCATCTTGCCCGGAGTCACCTTGAGCTCTGGATGCTCGCCGAGGATGTCGTCGACGATCTGCTTGACGCGGCGGCGCTGTTCGTCCGATACCAGGCGGAAATGAACTGCCACAGAACTCATCTTGGGCTCGACCAGGGAGCCCGGGATGTTAGCCAGCCCGGCGCGCAGCTTTGCCTCCACCTCTCGCATCAGGCCAGCGAATGACGCGCCCTCTGCGCGCTGTATAGCCCCCCCGGTCGGGCTCCAGATGTCGAAACCGTGGTCGCCAGCCACAATCAGGTTGTCGAGGCCCATGAGCTTCTGCACGACCTTGCGGTCACGCCCGCTGACCACGACCACCGGAACTCGTGCAGCCAGTCGCCGCACCGCCTCACGCATACTGTCCGAGATCACGGCGTCCTCCGGCCGCTCACGGATCGGGGTCAGGGTTCCATCATAGTCGAGAAAAACAGCCGGTCGCTTGCCAGCGAATCGCCGAGCCAGCGCATCGCTCTCGCCAATCGCATGCGGTAGGTCGCCGATCTGCCTCGCCACGATCTGCCTCGCCATGGTTGTGTGCCTCCCGTTGTGCGCTACGCGAGCAGATCCTGGAGTGTCTTATTTTCAAGGTTGGCCATAACCTTGTCTGCCTTGGCGAATCGCTCTTTGGGGCCGATCCCGAGAGCCGTCATCCCTGCCGCTTTGATCGCCTCGATACCAGAGTTGGCATCCTCAACCCCCAGGCAGTCCGGCGTCGGCGTGTTCACCTCGCCGGCAGCGAAGACAAAGACATCTGGCGCTGGCTTCCCATGAACGACGCTATAGCCATCGGCGATGCCATCAAAGTAAGACAGGAGGCCTAACCGCTGCAACACAGTCTTCGAGTTTTTGCTGGCAGAGGCAATGGCCGTTTTGATGCCTGCCTGCCGTATCTCGTTCAAGAGGGCTACCCCGCCCGGCACGACCTCTGCGGGCGTGATGTTCGTGATCAGCTCTTCGTAATAGCGATTTTTCCGATCCATCATTTCCTGCATCTGTGCTTCGGACACCTTGCGGCCCTTGAGCAGGTACAGAAGCGAGTCGCGTCGTCCAACGCCGCGCAGGTGCTCATCGTTCTCCTCACGCGTAAAAGGAATACCCTCATCATCAGCCAGGTGTTTCCAGGCTTGGTAATGGTATTCTGAGGTGTCGGTGAGGACGCCATCCAGGTCGAAAATGATCGCCTTTGGTGTGTTCATAAGGGTCCTCCACAGATGAGAATCGCTCGTACTGACGAACAGGAGGGGCCCCTGCTGGCATCGTGGAAACAAACCGGCTCACCAGAGAGCAACATGTCCTTGGCCCTACTCATCCCGTTCCTCAGCTTGTTTCTCCGGAACCTGCAATTCATGGGCCACCCGTACCACGATTTCGTGGTCAATCAGGTGCCACCGCGGATGCTTCGCAAGACAAAGTGCCATTTCGCCGCAGCCACTGCCCTACTGGTGCGTCATCGTGACATCCATCTTGCCACCCGCCGTCGGTCGATCGTCGCCGGCCGACATCGTTCCGCGAAATTCGACCCCTTCACGGAACGTTTCCTCACCCATTAGCGCCCGACCAGCCGGCGATCAGGGATGAACCAGATCACCGATGGAGTCGCGTTTAGAAAATGGAGGTATGACCAGCAACCATCTAACCGCTATTAAGAGCCGCCGTGCATCATATGTCGGGGCGGCTTTTTGCTAGAGCGTGTTATGAAATGAAGGGCAGGTGGATGAACTGGTAGAGCATCAAGCAGATTATGTGCCTACTTCCTCTTGCGCCAATACCCGCTCTCTGCTATACTCGCGCCAAACGTCAAACGAGCGAGCGCCGCAATGTGGAGGGTAATCATGGCGCTTCAGCCGCAAAAGCCTCAGCCGCGCCAACGAAATTCCATCGCTGATATGCTGCGTTCGCGCTCCTACTATCAATTCTCCCTCGCCCTGACCGTCGTCTTGCTCGCGGGGATCGCCATCAGCCTCATGATGCGCTCTGGCGCGTGGCCCACATCCTTCGTGCGCCCGCAACCCATCACCATCACGGGAGCGACCGCGGCTCCAACTGTCACTCAGAGTAAGCAGCTCCACGTCTACGTGCTTGGCGCAGTGCGCGTTCCCGCCGCCTACACGCTCCAGCGCGGCTCGCATGTGCGCGATCTGATCGCGGCAGCCGGCGGCGCCCATTCGACTGCCGACATCACGCGCGTCGACGCGAATGCGTTGCTCGACGACGGCCAATCAGTCTACGTTCCCGCGCTCGACGAGACGCTGCCACCGCAGCGTGCCGGCAAGCTCGATCTCAACGCCGCCAATCCCGATCAACTCCATCGCGCCCTGGCGATCAGCGTCACCGTGGGCCGCCAGATCGTCGTCTACCGCACGCAACATGGCAATTTTACCGCTGTCAGCCAGCTCTTGCTCGTCCCCGTCACTCGCGTAACCTACGACCGCATCAAAGACCTCGTCGCCGTCTAATTTCTATCCTCACGCACGCCGCGCCC
>DASVOW010000208.1:0-3936 GCA_036383155.1 Ktedonobacterales bacterium | reverse complement strand
GAATTCTATCGTGGCGGGCTGCGGATGGTCTTTGAGGGTGGGAAGATCACGGCCATCGAAGACTGGCAGCGGGGCGTCTGGGACGAGGCTATGGCGGGATTCCCGCCGCTGGTCTTCTTGCAGGCGCTTTTTGGCTATCGCAGCCTGGATGAGTTGCGGCACATCTACCCCGATGTGTTGGCGTCAGGGGATGCGACGGCGCTGCTCGTGGCGCTCTTTCCGAAGCGACCATCGCTGCTCATGCCGCTGGATTGAGGGGCAAGGATGGTGTTACGCCTGCATATCTACATGTTATCCACATTAAAACGGCGAGTTATCCACATTGAGGATGTGGTTGGAGGATAAGGATAGCTCCATCGCCGGGCGGGCCAGCGTATGGTCCACGCTCTTGGCGGCATAAGAGATGGCATAAGAGATGATGTGAAGTGTGGAGGGCGAGAAGAAAAGTCGAGGCAGGGCGGGTCGGGCAGAGAGACGCGCGAAACGCGCATATAGCCTTGACGGCGAGAGCGCGTATGGGCAGGCGTCAGGAGGTGAGGGTATGGCACGGCTGGGGCGTGCGCTAACGATGACGCGCGTGTTTGTGCTGTTCGGCGTCGCGGCCAGCCTCTGCCTGTCGGCGGCCCTCTTTCTCCTGGTCGCCGCGCGCACGGTCGGGGCTCTCGTGGAAGTGCTGTCGCTCGTGCTCTCGTCAGGCGTGACGGAAAAGGCGCTGAAGACCCTGGCCGTCGCCAGTATCGAGTTTGCCGATCTGACCTTGCTGGCGTCAGCCCTCCTCATTGTGGGACTCGGTCTCTTCGAGCTGTTTATTGGGCCCGCGCCGATGCCCGACTGGCTGATCATCACCTCGCTCGACGATCTCAAGGCCAGCCTGGTCAATGTCGTGGTGGTCGTGCTGGGCATCGCCTTCCTGGGGCAGGTGGTGACGTGGGATGGCGTGCGAAACCTGCTGCCCTTCGGGGTGGCGATCGCCGCGGTGATCGTCGCCCTCTCGGTGTTCGGCGCGCTGAGCTTGACCCGCCATAGACCTCCTGCCGGAAAAACCGCAGGCAATGAGGCGGCAGCGGATGCGGGTGAGGATGGATCGGCTGGCGCCGGCCTGGATATCAGATTCAGGCGGACACGCAGCGGCGAGAGGCGGTGACTGGCGAGGGACGGATGTACAGCGGGCGAGCCTCTGAGGAGCCGGCCTTGGGTCGAGGACTATGCACGAGATACGGTAGAGCTCGCGGCCGCCAGCCCGCAGCTTACTTCCCGCACATCACAGAAGCAGCGCCCGGGCTTGTAGTTGCCCGATGGGCATGTCCCTCGCGCCAATACCTTGACGCCTGCTCCGGAAATCGAGCGCAGATCGGATGCGTAGGCCTTTTGCTAGAGTCCCAACTCTACGCCCTCCGCACTTGGGCTAGCCGTACCGGGTGTCACTTGCTCAACGACGATAAGGCCATACCGATCAGGAGCTTCAAGGTGCAATGAAAGACAAGCAGCACAGAGATATTCGCGGAAGGGCTCGGTGTAGGTTGGGATCTGTATGGCGGACCGATGTTCGTCGCAGCACCACGCGCCACACTCGAAACAGCGATCAACCGCCAGGGCCGCGCAGCCGGCCACGTGACAGCGATGAGCAGCACGCATTGGGCACTCCTTAGTAGAAAGGCAGGGCCAAACGTCAGTGCCAGCCCTTGGGAGGAGTCTACCACAAAACGGCGCATGCTTGAGCGGCACGATGCGGGCCGTGGGGAAAGCGGTGATGGATGGATGGATACCAGATTCTCTGGCCGCGGTATATCTCTCGTCTCCGTGTTCCTGAGCCGTCCGCAAATATCTAAGGACGTGTATCTAAGGACGTGATTGCTTGGGCAAGCAATCATTGTACGCATGGCGACTAGTGGGAGGTCGTCTCGTCGTGGTCTCGCGCCTTGCGTGTATGTCCACCCTGCTGGTGGCCTGCCAGCTCGCCCAGGTGCGCTTGTTGCGCTTGTTGCTCTTGTTGGTCCTGTAGTGGCCCACTGGTGCGCGGCAGTTCCAGGGCTTGACGCACCATCTGGAGGATTTCGTCAATGTCGAAGGGCTTAAGGACGAGCAGCGCGCCATGTGAGACGAGCTGCGGCTCTATCTCGCGGGCCTGGTTTGCGGCGGCCGTACAGATGATGACGGGAATCGTTGCCGTCGGACGGTGCATGCGCATCGCCTGTAGCACCTGCCAACCCATGCGCTCGCCGCCAAAGATGAGGTCGAGGATGACGAGATCGGGGTGCAGTCTCGCGATCTCGTACACGGTCTGTGGGGCAAAGGAGGAGAGGAGCACCTCGTAGCCTTCGTCCTGGAGCAGATCCTGGAACAGTTGGAGAATCTCCTGAGTATCGTTGATGACCAGGATGCGAGCCGCTGCCATGTATCTGGTTCTTCCTTCCTTGCGTAGACAGGATGAGTACCCCAGCGCTGGATGCGTCGTGCCAGGCAGTTGCTTGGGCATCCCCGACATGTGATGTAGTAGGCACGAAGTTCCACGTGGCACTCTTGCCAGAATCATGCCAGGGCAGGCAGGATTGCTATCCCAACAGATCGGCGACGTGCTGCGCGATGGCGGGCGATGAGGTGAGGCCGGGCGATTCAATGCCGATGAGGTTGACGAAGCCGGGCAGGCCGCGATCAGATTCATGGTGGATGATGAAGTCGCGCTGTGGCTCGCCGGGGCCGAAGACGCGGGGACGAACGCCCGCGCCCTCAGGCGCGATGTCGGACGGCTCAAGCCAGGGGAGATAGCGGTGCGCCGACTGCCAGAACAGGTCGCGACGGGAGCCGTCCACCTGATAGCGCGGGTCGTCGCGCCAGGTGTCGGGGAGCCAGACGGCATCTGGTCCGAGGCGCATGCGGCCGGTGAGATCGAGCGTCAGGTGGATGCGGGTGCCGGCGCGCTCGGCTCCGGTGGCGGCGAGGGGATATACCAGGCGCGAGACACGGCCGGTCCTGGCGGGCGCGATGCTGAAATAGTCGCCCTTGCAGAAGTGTTGGCGATAGCCCGCAGCATCAATGTCAATGCCGGCGAGCGCGGCGATAGCATCGGCCCAGAGTCCCGCGGCGTTGACGACCGCGGCGGCGCGCAGAGCAAAGCTCTCGCCGGCGGCATCCACTCCGGCGACCCGGTAGCCGTCACCGAGCGGGTCGATGGCGCGCACGGCGGCGCGGTAGACGATCTCGGCGCCGTGCTCGCGTGCGCTTTGGGCGAAGTGGGCCATCAGGCTGTGGGCATCCACGATGCCGGTGGAGGGAACATACAGCGCGGCGGGGGCGTGGACATGCGGCTCCATGCGCTCGATCTCGGCGCGTCCGATCACGCGGAGACCTTCGACGCCGTTGCGCTCGGCGGTCGATTTCAGCTCATAGAGCCCGGCAAGCTCGTCCTCTTCGACGGCGATTACGAGCTTGCCGGTGTTGCGGTGAGGGACGTTGTGCCGCGCGCAGATCTCGTAGAGCATGCGGTTGCCAGGAACGCAGAGGCGCGCTTTGAGTGAGCCGGGGGGGTATTGGAGACCGGCGTGGATGACCTCGCTGTTGCGGCTGCTCGTCTCGCGTCCGAAACTGTCGTTCTTTTCGAGGAGGATCACGTCACGTCCAGCGGAGCTGAGGTGGGCGGCGACCGCCAGGCCGACGACACCGGCGCCGATCACCACCACATCTATGGAGAAGTCGTCTGCCATGCGCGTCCCCTTGGGTGAAGCCGGATAAATAGGTTAGCCAGTGCTGTGGCAGCACTGCCACGGCCCGGCGACCGGGCACGCGTTCACTATATCATGTGGGCTCGGGATAACGGGGTGTGCGCCTGGTCTCAACCTCAGTGACCTTGTCTTGCGAGGGCCTAGACGGTTCGCTATACTGGATGCTATGACAATATTGGTGGTTGAAGACGAGGCGGCATTCCGAGATGTAGAGGGC
>DASVOW010000207.1:0-2559 GCA_036383155.1 Ktedonobacterales bacterium | reverse complement strand
GCCGGGCGTCATTCTCGATCCGCTCGCGGCGCTTGGCGTAGCACCCACGGACATCACCGATGTCATCTTCTCACACCACCATCCCGACCACACGCTCCATGCTGCGCTCTTCCCCAACGCTCGCTTCCACGATCACTGGGCCATCTACAAGGGTGACGAGTGGACGAGCCGTCCCGCCGAGGGCTACGCCGTCTCCCCCTCCATCCTGCTGATTGAGACACCCGGCCATAGCCCGCAAGACATCACCACCCTCGTCGGCACCCCCAACGGCATCGTCGCCTTCTCCCACCTCTGGTGGCACGCCCAGGGCCCCGTGGAGGATCCCCGCGCGACTGACCTCGGCTCGCTCCACACCAACCGCGCCCGCGTCCTGCGCATCCCCTCGCTCGTGCGGATCGTCCCAGGCCACGGCCCGTCCTTCACGCCCGACGCCTCCACTCCGCGCTGAGAGGTTCACATGCAAGACACCATCGCACACGATCTCTCGCCCGACGCGCTCGCCGCCGCCATCGAGGAGAACGAAATCCAATACTGGCTGTACCGCGCCCATGTCGCTGGCTGGGAAGTCCATGAGAATGCCGCCCTCACGTGGTACTACAGCGGCCTCGACGATGCCGAGCGAAACGGCGTTCTCCGTACCGACCTCCCTGCCGGCGATGCCGACATCCACATCACAAAGATGCTGGCATGGTTTGACTCGCGCTCTGTACCGATGTCCTGGTGGGGCGGACCCTCCCGCCGTCCCGCCGACCTCGGTGTGCGTCTCGTCGCCCATGGCCTCATCTCCGAGGGCGAGGACCCCGGCATGGCCGTGGACCTGCATGCACTCAATGAAGACCTTCCCCTGCCCGCTGGCTTTGCCGTCGAGCGTGTGCGCGATGGCGAGGCCGTGCGTCGCTGGCTGCGCGTGCTGCGCATAGCTCACTCACGCGACCCCGATGTTTCGCAGGTGCCGCTGGCCTTGTATGGCCCTGCTGCCTTCGACGACGCCGATCCCCTCCGCCTCTACATCGCCAGCGTGAACGGCGCGCCCGTCGCGACCGCTCTGGTGCTGCTGGCTGCTGGTGTTGCCGGTGTCTACTACGTTGCCACCATTCCCGCCGCGCGCCGCCAGGGCATCGGCGCTGGCGTCACCCTCGCCGCCCTCCGCGATGCCCGCGCCGCTGGCTACCATATCGGCGTCCTCGGCGCCTCACAGATGGGTGTCGGCGTCTACCAGCGCCTCGGCTTCCGCGAATATTGCAAGCTCACCCTCTACGTTCGCGAGCCCTGAGCTAGGCCCCGCCCCAAACAAGCGAAAAGGCGAGAGGGCGGTGAATCGCTCCATCGCCCTCTCGCCCACTATGGCCAACTAGGGTCTACTATGGCAAGGCCCTAGCGCGCAATGTCCTTGCGCATAAAGCGCACAGCAGCCAGCGCCAGCGCCACCACAGCCACCGCCAGCACGCCTATGGTGTCCCCCACTGGCAAGCCGTGAACCAGCGGTGTGCCGTAGTAGTAGAACGCGGAGAGCCGCAGCACCGACTCCGACCAGTTTAGCTCCGGCCCGATGAAGGTGATGAAGAACCAGATCACCAGCAAGAAGCTCAAGAGGCCCGTATCCACCGCCGTGGTCAGCCAGCCGGCGAGCAGATAGCCAAGCGCAGCCATCAGCAGCGCCAGCGGAATGATCGACAGCGTGGCGGCGGTTAGGTTGCCCCGATCAAGATCCAAGCCAGCGGCCGCCGCCGACAGCACCGCTACAACCAGCGTTACCACGGCAATGATCACCGTCGCCGTCGCGACCGCGCCAAATTGCCCTAGTAACACCGTCAGCCGTGACTGCGGCGTCGACAGCACCAGCTCCTGACGGCCCTCTTCTTCATCGGCCGACCAGCGATTGGCCTGCGTCACCGCAAACGTCATCAACAGCAGTGGCAGGATCACGTAGACCGCGCTCAGGATGCTCGCATTCATGCCGACTTCGGCGCCGCCGACCTTGGTGATCAGATTCTTTAGATACGACGAGCTTTCGAGGAGGGCTTGTAGCTGGGTCACAGTCTGCTTAGTGACCAAGATCATGAACCCAGCAAACAGTCCCAGGCCCACCGTCCACCAGAACGTGGGAACGGCAATCTTCGCCAGGCTGCGCGCGTAGATCGAGCGTAGCGACCAGGCGTTCACCGGGAGCGCCTGTTCCGGCCGCACGGCCCGCTCCGGCAGTTGCAGCCAGCCCGGCAGCTTCACCGTGGCGCCGATGTCGCGCCGCACAAAGAGGGCCAGCGCCGCCGCGGCCAGGATTACAGTGATCGCCACCAGCACGATCAGCGCGCCCACATTCGTGCCATAGCTCGACACCAGGGGCTTGCTCAGGTTATAGTAGTAGACCGGCGAGATCCGCGAGAGCCACTCCAGCTGCGGGAACACCCGATGCACCATGTCCATCACGATAAACAGCACCAGCAGTGCGCCCGTCGCTCCCGAAGCCGTCCGGCGCTCCAACGTGAACTGCGAGATCAGCAGTGCGATGCTGCCAAAGACGCCGCAGATCAGCGCGAGATTCAGCCCAAAGAGCAGCCC
>DASVOW010000206.1:0-5015 GCA_036383155.1 Ktedonobacterales bacterium | reverse complement strand
TCGAGCGCCTGAGCGTCCTGGGCGGCCTGCTGCTGGAATTGGGTGTCTTTGCCACCATCCTGCTGGTAGGTTTGGACATCGGTCTGGAAGGCATTTACCAGGCGAACGGCCTGAGCCGGAGTTATCGAAGCAACGTTGGCGGAGAGTTGCTGTGTCTGGGCGTTCATCAGCATGCTGAGGGCGGAGTAGTCCTGGGCTGAAGCGGCGGCGCGGAACAAGGCGAGGTCTTGCGTGGGCCATTGCTGGTATTCGTAGGTGGGGCCACCCTGTGCGGGCGTGACGCTGACGTAGGGATTGGTCCAGAAGTAGGCTTCGGTGGCACCAAGCGCGCACTGCAGCGGCTGTGGCGTGGAGGGTGCAACGCCGAGCGCCTTATCCTGCGCATCTACCTGAGCTTTCAGTAACTGATACTGGTGGTAGACAGGCTCGATCTGCTGTACGGCTGCGGTCTGCGCCAGCACGAAGCCATCCAGGGTGAAGAGATCTTTGGGAGTTGTAGCGGTGTTGAGCTGCTGCTGGGCCTGCTGGAGGTTCTTGCGGTAACGCGCCGCCTCGGTGAAGTCTTGCTTCTCTACCTGTTGCAGCGAGGTGGTGAGCTGCTGCATATCCTTTTGGACCAGGGCGTGTACCTGTTGCGGCGTCAAATGTTCGATGGCGACCACCTGATTGTAGAGCTGATTATAGCCTGAGGTGGCATCCTGATAGGCTTTGGCTGAGTTGGATGTGGTGGCGGCGGCAAGGGTGTGCTCGCGTGTGACGATGGGCTGGAGCATCGTATCGGGCACATTGAGGCTGGTGCGCGTGACCTGTAGCTCGTGGTCGAGGCGCTGCTGGGCGCTCTGCGCTGCTCTGGCATCAAGCGCGCACGAGACAGGAAAGATACTCGCGAGGATGGCCCCAATGCCGAGCACAATAGCGAGGCGCCAGATCCAGCGCGGGCGCTTGCCTGGCTCACCAGAAGAGAGGACACTTGTCGTGTCGCCTGCAGTCGTCTGCTCCATCGTCTCTACTCCTCACCAGAAGCATTCTCATAAATCCCCTTCCGGTATGTCCTCAGCGCATGGGGAGCATGTTCGGAAACGGTCATGCCTATTTGTGAGACGGCTTCTACCCACCCTTTTATAGTAGTACACGCGAGCGATACGGAGATTTGCATCTATGTCGAGTGCGGCAAGAAGAAGGCCACGACCGCTAGCTCGGGGTCATAACACGGGTGCAATACATTGCTTCACGCTATTCATAGACGCCTGACGGGTGGCTCCCGTTACAGTCGCTATTAGATGGGTAGTAACCTGTTGTGCTTTGCACCAGCTATGGGCACCTAACTGAACGAGCAGCGGTTGGCGCGGTTACTCCACTCGGCCTGGAGGATGTAGGTGTGGCCGTGGGCGAGCGTGATGTTACTACCGTCGGGTTGGATGGTGCCGAAGTCACCTACACACTTGTCTCCGATCTCGCCCCATAGGTCCTGTGCATCATCGTTCCAGCCAATAGTGCTCTTGCGCAGTGGCAATGGATCGGTCACGGACTCAAATTGTTCGTGCGAGACTATGCTAATCTCGCTATCGATGAGGTTATCACTATGTGGGCCGCTGTAGCCGTTGTTCCAAAGGCAATGGTTGGCGGCGTCGGAAATGTAGGAGTAAATCAGTGGAGTGGTGCTGGTCGAGTCAGGAGAGCTATTACTGAAGGCGTCGTGGTAGCCACAATAGCCGCGTTTAGGATCAGTGGTGAACGTGCATCCGTCATTGGTGGCACTCGACTGGCACTCTTCGACGTTGTAGCCAGTGAAGACGAAAAACTCGCTGTTCAGATCGGTATGCCAGGAAGGATGCGCATGGACGGCACGCTCGATCTCTCGACGAATATCTTCGTCGAAAAGGGGCTGTCGCTGCGATGCTGCGATTCGCGAACATTGAGTCTCTGCAAAGTCGCAGCGCTCATACGGAGTCGTATCTACGTAGACATCGCCAAGCTGGGCTGAGTTTTCCACGGCACCATGGTAATCCCAGTACTGCGTGAGGAGGCCATAAAACGGTGTGCCGCCGATGTCTTTGAAGTACTGGGCGATGGATGACTCGAAACGGGTATCGTCGCCAGATGGCTCAAAAGTGTAGGATTTGGGGAGCCAGAAGATGAGGTAAGCGGTGTAGGTGTGCATGACAGGACCACCATGATAGTGGACAGGATTACACTTTGAGCCGCAGACTGAGAAGCTGAGCGAAACTGTACCACCAGGAGCAAGTAGTGTTCTCGTATGCTGGAGGTCGCCGCCTGGCGCAGAGGCAAAACAGTCATACAGACCGGGAGCGGTAGCCTCAATTGCAAAGGTTCCCTGGGTAGTGACTTCGGCTTGGGGCCAGAGTGTTGGCGCGAGAGTAAGCGGATCAGCAGTTGCCAACTTGCTGGCGGTGATGCAGCGTACCATGGCACCGGAGGCAGGTATACTGCCTCCGTGGTAGGTTACTTTGCCAGTGATGTTGCCTGTCTTGAGGTGAATGATAGCACATTGCATATGTGCGCGCGTCTCCACGCAGGAGAACGGCAGATTCGTGGGACCAAAGTCGAGCATAAGGTTGGCACCTGCATTGCCATGAAGCGTGATGCTCTGAGGCACGTAGTTGGGTGGCGCTGAAGCGGTGCAATGATATTGCTCAGAGACAGGCAGCTTGAGTTCGTACTTGCCGGTGGCGCTTGCGGTCACCGAGACGCCGTTGCAGCGCACCGTCGCGGCGAGCGGGACAGGTGTGGTCGGTGTTGATATCTTGTCGAGCAATGGGTCTCCATAGATCGTTCCTCGGATATGCGCATCGCCAAAGGTTAGAGTGCAGCCAGCCAATGTAGCAAGCAGCATGCAGAAGGTGAGTAGCATCATCAGGACGCGCAAGACTGGAATCCGCGTCATAGGTTCGATTTTCTCCGCTTCAGGTACCACTATTGAAAGCGCACTTCGCACAGAACATATCTATCGTGCTGCGCGAGTTCTATGGTAGCAGACGAGGGCAAGTGGAGGAGGTAGACAGCGATTTACCGTGGCTTAACGCACCTCTAACATAGCTCTGCTACCTTGATGTGGGTGCGCAATGCGCAGGCGAGATACACGAGTGACGCGCAGCGCACTGATGAGATGTCAACTGTAATTTTGGCTATCTCCTTGCTGTGCACAACTGACATGTCGTACGCTCGGTTTGTTGCCAGTTTGTAGAGCGTCAACGAGGTGGGGCCGCTGCTATGCGGCCTCAAGGAGGAGAGATTTCATGCATCGATTCGCACGTCTCTGGCAGCGCCCAATGTGGCGCGTCGCCTCGGTGGCGACGCTGTTTGCGCTGCTGCTGGGCATTGCTGCCGGCTGGCCGGTGCTACACGCGCTCAATACGACGCACGCTGCCGCGTCGAGCGGATGCCAGATTAACTCGGCGAAGGGCGATATTCAGCATGTCATCTACGTTCAGTTCGACAATACGCACTTCACACGCGACAACCCCAATGTTCCCTCCGATCTGGAGCAGATGCCACACCTGCTGAACTTCATCGAAGGGAATGGCACGCTGCTCTCCAACCACCACACGCCACTGATCTCGCACACGGCCACAGACATCCTGACATCGCTCACGGGTGTCTACGGCGACCGGCATGGCGTGCCGGTGAGCAACAGCTTCCGCTACTTCACCCCCAGCGGCAGCAGCAGCCTTGGCGTGTCATTCGCTTATTGGACGGCGCCGCTCTTTGATCCCACGACGAGCGCACCAACCGATACGAAGTACAACATGCTGACGGCGGACGGCAAGAACGCGCCCGCTCCGTGGGTGCCCTTCACGCGCGCGGGCTGCAACGTCGGCGCGGTCGCCACGGCAAACACAGTTCTCGAAAACATCGGCATCGACATCCCGACCGTCTTTGGCGCGAACTCGGACCAGGCGGCAGAGGTGAAGGCTAATCCGGCGCAGGCCACAGCAGACTTCGTCGGTATTGGCATCCACTGCGCGAAGGGCGCCGATCTCTGCGCGAGCGCCAATGGTGGGCGGACGGATGCGCTGCCTGACGAGCCGGGCGGCTACGCTGGCTATCAGGCGCTCTTTGGCCATAAGTATGTCGCGCCAGAGATCAGCCCGAACGGCCCGGTGGCCGATCTCAACGGCAACGTCATCCAAGATGCGACGGGCCACGTCGGCTTCCCCGGCTTCGATGGGATGTCCGCCTCGGTCTCGCTCGGCTATGTGGCGGCGATGCAGGAACACGGCGTCCCTGTAACGTATGCCTATATCTCCGATGCGCATGACAACCACCAGGGTCAGGGCGCATATGGTCCCGGCTCAGCGGGCTATGTCGCGGCGCTGAAGTCGTATGACGACGCGTTTGGCAAATTCTTTGACCGGCTGGCAAGCGATGGCATCAACCAGAACAATACGCTGTTTGTCTTTACGGCGGATGAGGGCGATCACTTCGTCGGTGGACCGCCCAGCCCAGCCAACTGCGACGGCGTGACGGTTCCCTGCACCTACAGCCAGGTCGGTGAATTGAACGCCAACCTGGCCGGACTGCTGGCGACGCAGCAGGGCATCACGACGCCTTTCACCGTCCACTCCGACGATGCGCCGACGGTCTACATCACGGGCAATCCGGCGCCGACCGCAGCCACGACGCGCGCATTTGAGCGGGGCGTGGGCAACCTGACGGCGGTCAACCCGATCACCGGCAAGACCGATCAACTCACGACGTATCTGGCCGATCCGGTGGAGATGAAGCTGCTGCACATGGTAACGGGTGATCCAGCCCGCACGCCGACCTTCACCATGTTTGGCGATCCCAACTACTTCTTCTTCGCCGGAGCACGCAATTGCAATTCGCCGTGTGTGGTCGAACAGCCTGGATTAGCCTGGAACCATGGCGACGTGCAGTCTGACATCACCACCACCTGGCTTGGACTGGTTGGTCCGGGCGTGCGGCACGATGGGGTGAACGGCGATATCTGGTCGGATCACACAGACATTCGCCCGACGGTCCTCTCGCTGCTC
>DASVOW010000205.1:0-8685 GCA_036383155.1 Ktedonobacterales bacterium | reverse complement strand
ATCACGGGAGCAATGGAGACCACTCTTGTTCCATCAGGAAAGAAGCAGATATCTCTCTTGACACGGATCCCTGAGCTCTCCCTGCTTGCCTGGCAACAGCCTGCTGTACGCTCTGCAGTCAAGACGGGAGCGGGAGCGATTATGCTCTCGCTCGCCATGCGTGCGGCACGGCAGTGGTTATTGGAGCCGAGAAACCGCAGGGCTGTGACGGACTCGCTGGGGTCGGCGCTGGGAGAGCTGCTGCGGCCAGCGGAGGGGGAACAGCGGCCCCGGCAGGGGCATGGCGTGGAGGTGAGCGAGACCTTCATTTATGTACGCCGCACCTTTCGCCGCTGATTGCTTGAAGCTCGTGCCGGGATGGCGTAGTGAAGAATGACGGAGACGTATGCAGCAAGAGCCATCGCAGCCAAAGAAACCAGATTATGACTTGACACTCAAACGTTTGCTGCTACGTGCTCACGATGGTTTCCTGGCATTGGTTGCTCCTGGTGTAACCTGGCGGCGTGAGCTTTCTCCTGAGTTGCCAGCGGGGACGAGACAAGCCGATCTCGTCTGGGAAGTCGAGCGACCTGATGCAACATTGGGTATACTTCACATCGAATTACAAACCAAGGTCGAGGCTGATATTGGCGAGCGGCTAGCGGAGTACGCTATCCGGCTGTGGCGTAGAGACCACATGCCGGTGCGCTCTGTCGTCATATTTTTGCGGCAGGTTGTGGGAACGCCGGCATCACCTTTTGGCTGGGATTGGCTGGGAGAAGAACGGCAACGCTATGTATTCGATGTGATTCGCTTGTGGGAGTTGCCACTTGAATACATCCTGGAAACCCCGTACTATGATTTGTGGCCGCTGACCGGCCTCATGGCGGGGATGACAGCAGACGTCGTGCTGACAGTAGCGCAGAAGATTGCAGCCACGCCTCTGCCACGAAGCGAACGCAGCGAGCTAACCGAGCTACTGGTAGTGCTCGCAGGCACCCGTATAGCCAGGCAGGCGTTAGCCAATGCGCTGAGGAGTTCTCAGATGATCGAAGATATTCTCAACGATTCGAGTTTCGTGGACGTTGTTCGCGACCTCGCATTCGAAAAGGGTGAAGAAAAGGGCAAGGCTGAAGGCAAGGCTGAAGGCAAGGCTGAAGGCAAGGCTGAAGGCAAGGCCGATGGTTTGCGCACCTCACTGCAACTTGTCCTGGAGACACGTTTTGGTTCATTGGATGAGGCATTGAGCGCCGCCATTGAGCGCGCGGATGAGGGCACGCTCAAGGAGGCGCTGATCCGAGCAGCCAAGGACTCGCTCGATCAGGTCCGTGCTGAGTTGGGCGCATAGGGCGTTGATAGAGCAGCCAGGAGGTGCGTGATGGCGCTGGTGTTGCGCGAGAATGATGTTGCCTCGGTGCTGACGATGCCAGATGCGGTGAATGTGCTTGACGCGGCCTTCCGGCATCAGGCGAGTGGCATGAGTCGTAACCAGCCACGTTCGCGCATTGTGCTGCCTGAGGCGCGCGGCGTGCTGCATGTGCTCTCGGCATATGTGCCAGGCCAGCCCGGTCATCCTGAGCAGGAAGGGCCGGGACTGGTGGGCATTAAAGCGTATACTGCATTCGCCGGTGGTGTGCGCTTCGTCGTGTGGCTCTATTCTGGTGCGGATGGGAGGTTGCTGGCGATCATCGAGGCCGACCTGCTCGGCCAGATGCGCACGGGAGCGGCCTCCGGTGTGGCGACGCGCTATATGGCGCGTGCGGATGCTCGGGTGGTCGGACTGCTCGGCACGGGAGGGCAGGCGCGAACACAACTGCTGGCGATGTGCGCCGTGCGGCAGGTCGAGCGTGTGCTGGTCTATGGGCGAAACCCTGAGCGGCGGCGGGAGTTTTCGGAAGAGATGGCTGGAGCGACAGGGGTAGCCCTCACGCCGGTGGCGAGCGCGGAAGAAGCAGTGCGCGAGGCCGACATCGTGGTGACTGCAACAACAGCACGCGAGCCAATTCTCTCCGGCAGCTGGCTGCAAGCGGGTACACATATCAACGCGATGGGGTCGAACTGGCACAACCGGCGCGAGGTGGACGATGAGACGATCGAGCACAGCGCCGTCGTGGCGGTGGATGCACTCGATCAGGCGCGGATCGAGGCGGGCGACCTGATTATTCCTGCCGCCGCAGGCCGTTTCGATTGGGCGCGAGCGGTGGAGCTGGGCGCGGTCGTATCTGGTAGCACGCCGGGACGTAGCGCGCCGAACGAGATCACATTCTTCAAGTCGCTGGGCATCGGCTTGGAGGATGTGGCGGTGGCAGGACACGTCTACCAACTTGCACGCGAGCGTGGCTTGGGGAGTGAGCTTGATATCTTGCCGTAATCGGCTGAGCGCAGTGGAAGGGGCAAAGATGCAGCGCGTACGACAACACACCACATTCAGAGGTCCAGCGCTCGGTGGGTTGATCATCGCTGTGCTCCTGCTGCTGGCAGGATGTAATCTTGGCTCGAGTGATGGATGGGAGCGGGTCGGTTCCACAGGTGGGCATCTCGTGCTAAGCTTGGCTGCCGATCCCTTCCTCAAGCAGATATACGTCGGAACAGACGGTGGTGTAGTCTACCGTCTGCGCACGGATCAGCCTGATACCTTGCTGGCGAGCGAGGGGTTACCAAAGGATAGCGTCATTGGCGCGATTTTGCCTGATCAACATACGCATGGATTGATCTACGCGGGTAGTAGCCATGGCTTGTATGTGACGACCAACGGCGGCGCTCATTGGCAGGCGCGGGGCAGCGGCTTTCCCGCCAGCGACACGATGAGCGCGCTGGTCGCCGGCAGTGACCAACAGACACTCATCGCCGGAAGCCAGGAGCATGGCGTCTATGTAAGCCATGACGGGGGCGCTACCTGGCAGTCGTCCTCAACTGGTCTGCCGGGCAAGGCTAATATCTACACACTGTATAGCGATCAGACATCTCAAGCGCTCTACGCTGCGGTGGACGGTGTGGGTGTCTTCGCCTCGACAGACGCGGGGCGCTCATGGGCGGAGCGCTCAACGGGCTTGCCAGCGCATGTCTTCGCGCTGGCTGCGCTGACCAATTATGGGCTGAATCTCTACGGCACGACACTCTACGCTGGCACGGAGCGTGGCTTATACGCCAGCGTGGACGACGGGGCACATTGGGTGCTCACCGGGTCAGCCCTGGCAACGAGTCGCGTGCTTTCGCTCGCACTCGATCCTACTACCCCAGGTGCGCTGTATGCTGGGACGGATGAGGTCGTCTTGCGCTCAACAGATGGAGGGCGGAACTGGCACGGTGTAGCGCCAGGACCAAACACGCATATTGCTTCGCTGTTGGTTGAGGGTGGAGTCGTCTTTGCGGGCACCAATGAACTGCTACGCTATCCCCCACGTAGTGGGACGAATAGCATAAATAGTGTCATCAACCTACTCTTTTTGCTAGCACTGGGTGTGGTGGGATTCCTGCTGTGGCGTCGCTCCCAGAAGCGTGTGCAGGAGATGGAACAACGGACGCGCAGGGAGACTGCGGAGCGAATGGCTCGTAGGCGCTCAGGGAATGGCGCTGCATATGATCGGCGAGCGCACGAGAACGTAGATGGGTCGCTTCAGGAGGAGACCGTCAGGGAAGGCGCTACCGATGTGGCAGAGGCGGAAGAGACCGGTGAGAAGCCGCTGCATTAACACGCTGCACTGACGGGAATGAGCCTTGACAGCCGCACGCAGGGGATACTACACTTTGTGAAGTAGTCTAGTTGTTCATCAACTAAGTAAACTATTGTGCGACTGGCATCGGTGTGTGTCTGCGGATGTTCGTCATTCTCGGTGGAGGCATCATCAATGGCACAAAGCTCGGAGGCCGCCACTGCTTCGGCGCCTCGGGTGGATACCCACCTGATAAGGTTTTCGCAAGCCTGGGTGGTATTCTTAACTGGTCTCGGCTACTTGCTCGGGACGGAGCATGGAGGCCGTATCGTCGTAGCTATCGGCGCGCTGGCGCTGGCAATTAGCGCGCTCGCCCCGTCAGTCAGTCCCTTCCGATTGCTCTATCGCGGGGTGGTGGTGCCGCTTGGCCTGTTGAAACCGCGCGTCGTGGAGGATGATCCCGCGCCACATCGCTTCGCGCAGGGCGTCGGTGCGGCCTTTCTGATCGCGGCTACGGCGGTGCTGTTCCTGACCGGTGCGACGGCAGTAGGATGGGCACTCGACCTGATCGTCTTTGTGCTGGCCGGCATCAATCTGACGGTCGGCTTCTGTGCCGGCTGCTTTGTCTACTATCAGCTGGGGCAATTGGGGCTGTTGCCACGTGTGCGCTACGATGGTGGTTTCCGCTGGCGCGGCGCGTAGCGTGACATGCCCACAAGCGTACTGAGTCCGAGGAGCCGCAGGGAGCGTGCGAGATGAACGATATCGTGTTACGCATTGGTGTGCTCGCGCTGCTGAGCCTGGCTGTCTGGGGCGCCGTCTGGGTGGGACGGCGCTACGTCGAGGAGCAGCGCAGGCGTGCGCTGGCCGCTGCGCCCGCTGCTGAGGGTGCGTTTGAACGCACGAGAAGCGACGGAGCGGTGGATAGCGTCAGAGTGCGCATCCTGGCATTTAGCAGCGATGATTGCGTGCAGTGCCATCGCTTGCAGGCGCCTGCACTCCGGCGGGTGATCGAGGCGAGGGGAGACGCTGTGGCGGTGGTGGATGTGGATGCGCCGAGCGAGCCGGATCTGACCGGGCGCTACCATGTGCTGACGGTGCCGACGACAGTCGTGCTGGATGTGTCGGGACGAGCGCGGGCTGTGAACTATGGCTTTGCCAACGTGCAGAAGCTCCTGGACCAGGTAGACGAGGCGCTGATAGGGGCGGATGGGGACGCTACACACGTTCCAGGCGGCGTAGCGTCGAATTGATGGAAACGCGTAGGCTCTCGACGACCCCGCGACCGCCTACGGCGACCGCCTCGAAGCTGGGCGCGCGATAGGGGTTGAGGTACTGCTCAAGGACGGGGACCGGAAGGATATCCGGCAGGTCGCGCTTATTCCACTGCATGACGAGCGGGAAATCGCCAGGATTCTTGCCCATGCGCCTGAGCTGCTCGTTCAGCTCGTTGAAGCTTTCGATGTTCTCCTGAAGCTTGCTTGCCTGGGAGTCGGCGACGAAGACGACGCAGTCGGCGCCCTTGAGCACGGAGATGCGCGTCTGCTGGTAGAGCACCTGACCGGGCACGGTGTAGAGCTGGAAGCGTATCTGGAAGCCGTGGACACGGCCAAGGTCCAGAGGCAGGAGATCGAAGTAGAGCGTGCGCTCAGTCTCAGTATCGATAGAAACCATGTCACCCACATCGCGCGGGGTGACTGTCTTATGGATGAAATGGAGATTGGTCGTCTTCCCACTCAGACCGATACCATAATAGACGATCTTGCAGTTGATCTCGCGCTTTGCCATGTTTATCAGCGACATATCACAGGCTCCTGCCTCAAATGGTCGAATCGACGAACGGTCTTTGCCAACCTGACAGATATCTATGGTCCAGGTTACTGGGCCTATTGTATCGCACGGCGGCAATGTACGGGTTTAGCGGTACCATACTGTTGTATCACACATGCTGCACGCTGCCGCAACGTGGCGGCATTCTAAGAGGGAGCGGCGTTGATACGGGCGAGGAAGCGATCTAGCTGTACAAGCGCGCGCTCGTGGATGCCCTCGCCAATCAGTTGTTTGTCGTCACGCGCGCTCACACGGAAGACGAAGCGGCGGCCATCGATTTCCATTAGCTCCGCGGTCGCGACGACGTGCCCCCCAACAGGGGTGGCGGCGAGATGGCGCACATTGACCAGCGTCCCGACGGTGGTTTCGCCCTCCGCGAGCTCCGGCTGCACCAGTCGCCAAGCGGCATTTTCCATGAGGCCGATCATCACTGGTGTGCCAAGGACGCGCACACCACCCGCGCCAAAGGCCGCCGCGGTCTGCTCTTCGCCGACAACGAGCGACGCATCGCCATGCATGCCAACCTCAAGCCCCATGAAGCCTCGCCTCCTCATTGTTCAGCACGTTGAGCGGAGATAGCTGATCGCACGCCGTGGGTGGGTGCGTTGTCACATCGCTGCGGTGCGGGAAGCCACTGACCTACCCTGGCTATTCTAACACGTCTCGCTCCGGTTTGGCCGGGGCAGATGACATGCTATGGCAGCCTGCGCGCGGATCGGAGCGTGCGGATGTGGCGAAATGGGGCATGCTGTCCCCCTGCATGCACTGCTATGCGTTGTACTGAACTGAATGGCAGTGCGGAAGGCCTCCGGGCCAAACGCTGGTGGGTCAGCTCATCCTGATCGCGTTGACGCACCGGGCGTGCAATGCCATAATGGCAAGGTTGAGGGGTGTTCTCGGGCCGGCATATGACAGGCGCATCGTACCTCTGGATGTACAGCTGCCCGGCGCCATTCGGTGGGAAGAGTGACCAGACCATGCAACAGATAGAACAAGCGGCACGGGCGATCCCAGAGATGGCGCCCATCCAGCAGGCGCAGCAAGACCAGCCAACACGCCTCGGTATCTCGGTAGTCGTACCTGTGTACAACGAAGAGGAGAGCGTGCGCCCGCTGTACGAGGCGTTGACAGCGCAGCTCCAGCAGCTGGGTCAGAGCTACGAGATCATCTTCGTGGACGACGGCAGCCGCGACGGCTCGTTTACCGTACTGCGGGCGCTCTACGAGCAGGATCCGCATGTGCGGGTGGTGGAGTTCCGCCGCAACTTTGGCAAGACACCAGCGCTGGTCGCCGGCTTTACGCATGCTCGCGGCGACGTGGTGTTCACGATGGATGCCGACCTGCAGGACGACCCGGCGGAGATTCCGCTCTTCCTCAACACGCTTGCCGAAGGCTATGATCTCGTCTCCGGCTGGAAGTATCCGCGTCACGATCCCATTACCAAGACGCTGCCTTCGTTCTTCTTCAATCGTATGGTGAGCTCATCGACGGGCGTGAAGCTGCATGACATCAACTGCGGCTTCAAAGCCTATCGCCATGAGGTGCTCGAAGATATCAAGCTCTATGGCGAGCTGCACCGCTTCATCCCCGTGCTGGCGCATCAGCGCGGCTTCCGGGTGACGGAGGTGAAGGTGCACCATCACAAGCGCAAGTTTGGCAAGTCGAAGTTTGGCGCGCGGCGCTTCTTGCGCGGCTTCCTCGATTTGCTGATGGTGCTGTTCCTCATGAGCTTTTTGCGGACGCCGCTGCGACTCTTCGGCACGATTGGCGTGTTGCTGACGCTCGCCGGACTCGCGGTGGACCTCTATGTGGTCGGAGATCGCTTCCTGCCGTTTGGGTCGGGTGAGCCGTTGCACAATCGTCCGCTGCTGCTGGTGGGCATCATGCTGATGATCTTCGGCGTCAGCTTCATTCTCACCGGGCTGCAGAGCGAGATGATCCGCCACTTTGCCTACCGTCCCGAAGAGGAGTATAGCGTGCGAAACGTCCTCGATCGCGGCAACCGGCGAGGCTAGCGTAATGCCACAACTCTCTGACGAGACTACCAGCGAGACACACGAGACACACGAGACGCAAGCGAGCCAGCAGCAGGCGAAACGCGGCGCGTTGGGCGCTGTGATGGGACTGTTCAAGCGCTACAAGCGTGTCGTGCAGGCTGTGATGCTGCTCGTGATCGTCGGCTCGGTCGCGGCGCTGATCTCCAAGGAATGGGCGAAGCTCGCCACCTACGACTGGCATCTCAGCTGGGGCCTGCTGGTGGCGGGATTCGCGCTGCTGGTGGCACAGGAGCTTTCGTTCGCCTTTATCTGGCGGTCGATCCTGGCGCGGATGGGCAGCAGGCTCGATATCGTCTCCAGCCAGCGCATCTACCTGGGCGCGGAGTTTGTGCGCTACATCCCCGGCAATGTCTGGCATGTCATCACGCGGGTGCTGTGGGCGGAGCAGCGCGGCGTCCCCAAGACGATCGGCTTCGCCAGCATGGTGGTGGAGCTTGCGACCAAGATCGTCTCGGCGGCGCTGGTCTTCGCGGTGAGTCTGCTCTTCTGGCCCGACACGAGCGCCCTGACCGCGCAGGTAGACATTCCGCGCGGTGTGCTGGTGACGGCGGGCGCGGTGCTGCTGCCATTGCTGCTGCTCGGGCTGTATCCGCCGGTGCTGCGCGGTGTGCTGAACTTTGGGCTGAAGAAGCTGGGACGCGAGCCGGTGCAGTTCGCGCTGAGCTACCGCGACATGTTGCTGATCACGCTGTACTGGTCGCTGAGCTGGGTCGTCGCGGGAGTTGGCTTCTACCTGTTGGTGCGGTCGATTGTGGCGACGCCGCTAGCCGTCTCGCTCACCACCGGGCTTGTGCTGGCCGCGGGTATCTATGCCCTTGGCTGGGATGTCGGCTTCCTCTCTTTCATAACGCCGAGCGGCGTCGGCTTCCGCGAGGCGGCCCTGGTGATCTTGCTGACGACATCGCTGCTGCCCGTGACGGGAAACGTCGCACTGGCGACGGTGATCGCCATCGTCGCGCGGCTGCTGGCGACTGGCGCTGAGCTGGTGTGCATCGCGGCGGCATATCTCGTGCGCGGCACACCGTTGTTGTCACGCGAGGAGCTTGCCAAACGCGCTCAGCGCACACCAGCGACCCCGCAGACCGAGACGCGATAGCGAGGTGGAGCAGATGGAGCGCGGGGCGGAGGATCTGGGCATGTCTACGGCCGATGTCTACACGAGCAAC
>DASVOW010000204.1:0-3557 GCA_036383155.1 Ktedonobacterales bacterium | reverse complement strand
ATGCGAGCCACACGGCTATCACGGTGACTGACATCGTCACCTAACCACTGCCACGCCCAAACGGCACAATTGCGCGGATGCAACTGGATGCCGCGGTGGAAGCAGTGGTGAAGCAGCACCATATCACACTTCGTGCGAACGCCCAACCGCAGCTCGTGTATTTCCCGTTCGATTTTGCTGGCGAGAAGGCAGGCACCGTCACGTGGAATGGCGGGGGGCAATTTCCCTATGACCCGCTGTGGCTCATTCCAGGCGCGGACGGGCAAGATCGCGTCGTGGGGGATGATGGCCGCGCATACTATCTCCGGGAGTTGCCAGTAGCCTCAGGGGTGTAATGTAAGAAGCAGAGGGTGTGTCACGAGACGATATGCTCATGACTCCCTTACCGCGAGCCGCCAGTGGTCAGGGAAGGTGGCGCGCGCCTCGTCGAGCAGGGTCGGGCCTTCGGTTAGGGCCCATTTGTCCTGAGATTTTTGGAAGCTCTGTGACGCGATTAGAGCCTATAAGGTTGCCATCCTCAACTAACGAAACGTAACGCGCGTATCTTTACCCCAAATGCTGGATAGACACGGCTGTACCGCCTGGCCTCTGGCTCTCTTTCGCCAGATTGCGCGGGCGTGCAGCACAGGCGTGAATCTCGCCTGAAGCTCCCGGGCAGCGTTACCTCCTCGCGTAAGGAATATCGAGGGGTACTCATACCAAGTCCGGCGCGATGATTGGAGTCTGGTGTTCCCTCCCGAGCCTGCGCAGGCGGGCTTCGCGGCGGCCGTCAGGCCGCTCTCCAGGCGCGGCTTCAGCCGCTAGCCCTATCCAAACGCCAACACCCTCGCCGGACTTGGTATCACCCGCTGTCCTGACGAGCATGGCCACTTGACCTATTGACGGTGAGGCGGAGATGGCCGCATTGGATTTTTGAGGTTGGAGGAAGTAGCGTGGCGACGGTCTTTATCTGTTACCGGCGCGAAGACGCGCCAGCGACGACTGGGCGCATCTACGATCATCTGGTACAGTCTTTTGGCGAAGGTTCTGTCTTCAAAGATGTTGATTCTATTCCGGTTGGGGCTGATTTTCCCTCACACATCCAGCGCATATTGCGGCAGGCAACGGCGCAGGTGGTCATCATCGGGCCGCGCTGGCTGAATATCCACGATGAGGCCGGGCAGCCACGGCTCCAGAACCCCGGCGATTTCGTGCGGCAGGAGATAGAGACCGGGCTGAGCAGTGGCATCCCGGTGATTCCGGTGCTGGTGGAGGGAGCCACGATGCCGCCGGTGCAGGCGTTGCCCGTATCGGTTGCTCCTCTGACACGCTTGCAGGCGGTCAAGATCCGCTTCGACCCGGATTTCACCACTGATGTGCACCGCCTCATCACCGCGATCGAGCGCGGGGATATGTCTGCGCATGGGACCGCAGCGAGGTCGGGTGTATCACCCGCTGGTAGCGCGCATCCATCCATGATGAGAGGGCGTGGCTGGTTGGTCGGCAGCCTCCTGGTGGTGCTGGCCGTGCTCCTCGTTGTGCTGGCAACCTCACAAGGCGTGCTCCAGTTCCCGCCTATCGGTACGGCCTCACGCACGCCCACGGTCACAGCGACGGCTACTTTGTCCGTCGGCAACACTATCTATCAGAATGGGCTCGTGGTGCCGACGAACGGCTGGACCACGGACACGCATTGCAAGTTCCAAAGCGATGGCTATCACGACGACTACACGGATGGCGCGCAGAATACCGCCAATGCCTGTTACGGTCCGGCACAGACAAAAGACGCCCTTATCGTGGTGGATGCGAAGTTGATCTCAGGCCCGCTCAATTTCGGCTATGGTATCGTCTTCAGGAGCGACACCAACCACAACGAATATGGCTTCATCATCTCCGCGGATGGCCACTGGACCCTGTACCAGCTGGTGCGCAACAAGCTCACCCACCTCATCGACTGGACGGCGACAGATCAGGTTGACCAGAAACAGGGGGCCCACAACCTCCTCGTCGTGTACGTCAAGGACTCCCACATGAACCTCTACCTCAATAGCACATTGATTGGGCAGGCAGACAACGACACCTTCGGCGGCAGCGGCACCATTGGCCTCACTGCCTCTGCCGGGCAGAACGTGGTCTTCACCACTTTCAGCGTCACCAGCGTCTGATCATCAGTGGTAGGTGTGGGTAACGCGGTAGACGATGCGGCAACTGACGCTATGGCGGTGAGCGCCTCAGCATGAGCGCCGGATACCTCCGGAGAGCGCAAGTGTGGGCATAACTTGACGATAGTGCCAGTACACACTCTCACGCCCCAGACGTGAGCCGCCAGTGGTCGGGGAAGGTAGTGTTGGGGAAGATCGCGCGCGCCTCGTCGAGCAGCGCCAGCCACTCGGCGGGGCGGTAGCGGGCGGAGACGTGGATGAGGATCAGGCGGTCCACGCGCGCACGTTGGGCTAATTCAGCGGCTTGCGCGGCGGTCATGTGGTGGTATTTGCGGGCAAGCTCGGCATCGGCGCTGCGATACTGGCTCTCGCAGACGAGGGTGCGACAGCCGTGTAGCACGACCGACAGACGCTCCATCGCCGCAGCGTCCAGCAGGAAGTCGGTGAGATAGGCAATGGAGTCGCCGAGCGTCTCGACCAGCAGCCTGGCACGCAGGTCGGCTATGGTGTGGCGAGCGCCGTCGATCTCAATTGTTGGTGGGTCGGCGGGCTGTGGCGCTTTCACTCGCTGGAGCCATGGGCCAGGATGGAGGCCGAGCGCGGCCATTCGAGCAATATCGACGTTCACGCGAGGCTTCTCACGGACGATATAAGCCAGGGAAGGCGTGAGATGGTCCATATGCAGCGCGGAGACGGTAAAGACGGGGTCGTCGAGTAGTGTGCCGTCGAAGGGGCGCGTGCCAGCCTCGTGGGCCTGGGCAAAGGCCTCGCCCGCCTCGAAGCGCCAGCCTTCTGAATGGTCGGGGTGGAGGTCGGAGACGTACCATGTGCCGGGCTGGCCTTCGTAGAGATTCCAGAGGAAGCCCTGGAAGCGATGGTGGAGGATACGCGCCGTCTCGGGTGGTCCCCACGCGCGCAACGGCTTGCTCTCGCGGTTGTAGGTGACGCGGAAGAGGGAGTCGAAACCGCCGATGTGGTCCATATGCAGGTGGGAGAAGCAGAGGTGGTCGATGGCCTGGACCTCGGAGACGGGCAGCGCGGAGAGGCAACCCTCGCCGCAGTCGAAGAGCAGACGGTGAAGCGTCTGTCCGGGCTGCACGCGCACGAAGAGGGCGTTGTCCCTAGCGGGGTCACCCAGAATACGGAAGTCGATGCTCATGGCTTGTAGATTCTCGGTCAACGTTGTGTAGCGGGCGGTTGAAATCGCGGCCGGTGGCTGGCAGTCAATTGGCAGTCAGTTGGCGCGCGGGAATGCGGACTACGATTAGACGACGGTGCATACGATGGTGCATATCTGGCACAGTGCTACTGCGGGCGCAATTAGCGATCCACGCAGCCGCGCGTCTGGCGCGGGCAGTAGGATGTATCGTCGGAGCGTACTACACAGTATACAGTCAACGATTTAAGAGTGAATCT
>DASVOW010000203.1:0-6020 GCA_036383155.1 Ktedonobacterales bacterium | reverse complement strand
CTTTGGGCAGGAGCAGGTCAGGTCATCGGGCGGTGGGAGTGAGAGTCGCTAGAGCACGAACCGGAGCGGTTTGATGACCCTCTCGCTCGCCTTTACGTACCAGGGGCGAGCGTTCCACTGCTCCAGCGTCAACTCGAATGCGTTGGTCTTGTCGGATTCGAAGATGCGCTCCATCTGTTCGGCGATTTCGGGGGAGAAGAGAATGGCGTTGATCTCATAGTTGCCCACCGAGCTCAGGCGATCGATATTCGCGGTGCCAATGGTCGCCGCCTGACCATCGACGGCGCAGGTCTTGGCGTGGATCATGGCGTGCTGGAAGCCAAAAATACGGATGCCGCTGCGCAAGCACTCGGTAAAGTAGGCGTGGGAGGCCCAGTCGGCGACGATATGGTTCGATATCCACGGGACGAGGACCTGCACATCCACGCCGCGCGCCGCCGCGCGTTTCAGGGCATCGAGCAGCCAGCGGTCGGGGATGAAGTAGGCGCTGGTGAGGCGAATGTTGTGGTCGGCAGCATCTATACCGGTGAGGTACATGTCGCGGATGGGGAAGGTCAGCCGCATCGCATCATTGCTGCGCACGCTCATGAGCGGGTTGAATGGCCGCTTGTAGCGACGGCTGATTGCGTCTGTGCGTGGAGCCGAGCGATTCCAGAAGTCGACAAACGCCTGGGCGAGAGCGGCGGCGTATGGTCCGGCGATGCGTAGATGGGTATCGCGCCACTCGGTCGCATAGACACTGCCGATGTTGTAGCCGCCAATGAAGGCAACACGCCCGTCCACAATCAGCAATTTGCGGTGATCGAGCGCGTAGCGACGCCACATGAGGAGATGGCGTGGGCGACGGATCGCCCGATAGCGTAGCGCATGGATGGTGGAAGGAAACTGCTTGAACGCGCGAGGAACAACGAGATTGCCAAACACATCGAAGATGACATACACATTGACCCCTTGTTCGGCCTTGCGCGCAAGATGCTCTTTGAACTCCTGGCCAACGGCGTCATCCTTCCAGATGAACGTCTCCATGTAGATGCTGTCGGTGGCGGCGTCAATCGCCGCGAGCATTGCGTCGTACACGTCGCGTCCGTAGGTGTAGATTTGGAAGGCGTTGCCATCGCGCGAGACCTCAGGCAACTGGCTGTGGGGGAACGCCGGTGGCGCGCTGCGCTGCTTGCGGCGCTTATCGACGGCGGTAAGCACGGCGATGGTGGCCACCTGCGCCAGCGCCAAGGCGGCAAAAGCGACCGCGAGCACGCCAACGATCAGGCGGCGGCTCGGGATGCGCGGCAGATGGATTGACCGCGCACCCTGCCCCTGCGCGTTCTCTGCTGCTTGCATGATGCACTCACTTCCCTACCCATTGAACATCTGAATATCGGTGGACGGACAGCCCCGTGAGGACACATTGGGGCCTCAACATCCCCCTTGAAGAGCATAGAAGGAGAGGCGCGATGCTGTCCTCGTACCAAAGGAGCGTTAGGAGGGGAAGTTTTGGCCTATCCCAATTGGGGGATCCAGACCTCGCCAAAGGGCGCATAGCGGCGACTCTGATGGGGATCGGAGGTGGCTGACGCGCACGCGTGGAGATTGTAGGCTCTCCCGCTGTCGCTGTTGAAGCGTTACCGGCTGTTTTCTGGAGACGAGGCGTTGTTCTGATCTCGTTCATCAGAAGGGTACGGCTCGACCCACTCCCACTCCACGGTCCTTTCAATTTCCCAGACTGTATTCTTGCGGATGTCGATCGCGAGCAGTGGGATGCCGAAGAATTGGGGGCCGAGGAGTGGGATGCCGAGGAGTGGGATCGACAGCCCGATGTGCATGTATTCATCGGTCGCGATCCGGGACCACTCGATGCGCTTGGGGGGTATCCTGCTACTTCGGTTAAAACCCCGGCTCCTGCCCAAAGCTCGGCCTCTCCCAGGCCTCTCGACTCGGCCAGGACTCTCGACTCGACGCGGCCTCCTGCCAGCCGGCAGACTGCGCATTTTCATCGCTCGGTTACCTCTTTCCAAGGATGGCGCTCCGATGTCCTGTGCACGGCGAGTGATGCCGCCCATCGCAATCTCAGCGCGGGCAACCGCAGCCATCCGGCCAGTCCGGGCTAGATATTACCTGAGGTTGTCGGTCTGCGTACTTGACACGTTCGGGCAAAGCGCCGCACATGATGTGCCAGCGAGAGATTCACTCAGCCGTGGGAGGTGGGCTGGCGTGACTTGTGGCAGCCACGCCAGCAGGAGCGCCACCCATGATGGCCAGCAGGGCCAGGCCGGCGCGAGCGCAGCGTCCGTAGGCGCGCACTTACGCCGGAGGCTGCGGGGCAAGCCGGGAGACCAGCCAGGGGCGCAGGATCGGCAGGGCCTGCGGCGCCTGCATGGCCTGGGTGTGATCGAGGCCATCGAGCACACGGACATCCCAGCCGAGCGCTTCCAGTTGTGTGCGGTTGCGTATGGTGGGGCCGGCCAGGCTCACGAGCACGTCGCCCCAGCGCTTGCCGTATTGGATCTCGTCCGCCGAGCCGACGAAGCAGAGGCGCGGACAGGTGATCCGCGCCTGGGCGGCATGGTCGTCGAATCCCTGGAGCGACTGGTATAGGGTGACGAACTGCCGCGTCCCATCTGTGGACAGCGTTGCGGCGGACCATTCGTCGTCTTCCGGTGGCTGGGAGGTCTGAGGGGTACTCGCAGGGGCGCTTGCCATGTCGTAGGCAGCGGTGGTGACGCGGAGCATTTCGGTGTAGGGGCCGTCGAGCGGCGGAAAGCCGCCCATGATGAGCGCGGAGAGACGGTCGGTGCGGATGGCAAGCTGCAGCCCGGCGAGCGCGAGCCAGGAGTAGCCGTAGTAGGCGAACCGATCCGTTGCGGCGGCGTCAGCTATGGCGAGGAGATCGGCGGCGACGTTGGCGGGCGTCAGCGTGTGCGGTTTCGGTACGCGCATGACCTGCCCCTCGTAGTCGAAGGCGACGACGCGAAAGGCGTCGCTCAAACCGTTGATGAGCGATTGGCCGAGGGCTGGATCCATGCCATACTGCCGCATTTGCTCGGCCAGCAGCCCTTCGGCGGGCTGTGGGTTGACTGGCAGCAGCAGGGTAGGGCCTGCGCCGTGGACCTCGATCTCGATAGTGCTTCCGTCATGCAATCTCGCTTCGGGCATTGGATGCTCCTTGTGGTGATAGGCAGACTGATGGTGGCGCGCATGCATGCATGCGGTGCGGTCCAAGCTGGCCGGGCTTTTTGTGGACTACAGAGATACCGTACAACACTGATGCCCAAGTGGAGGGTTAGGCGGGGCGGCGAGCTTGGGCGTGGACATGACACAGTGTTGTTCAGGGGCAATGATGGTGTGCGATGTGGCATAAAGATGTAGGCAGAGGTCTGAGAGAGTATCTACAAGCACTTGAGGGTTTTACATGATGGTTCGCGCCTATCTGCGTACCGCGGATCTCGCACGGGCGGGACACATTAGCGTCCAGCAGGTGCGCAACTATGAGGCCAGCGGATTGATTCCACCAGCCGAGCGCAGTCTGGGCGGATACCGGCTCTACACACAGAAACATCGTGCGGCGCTCATGGCTGCGCGGAGTCTGGTTGGTGGCTATGGCTGGCCGCGGGCGCGGGCGATTATGCGGGCGGTGCATCGGGGCGAACTCGCTGCGGCGCTCGCGCTGATCGACGAGCGCCACGCGGAACTGGCGAGCAAGCGTCTCCAGGTGGAGCAGGCGCTGGCGGCGTTGAGCACGCTGGCGGCGCAAGCTGCTCCACCGGCGAGTATACGGCAGACTCATGCAGGCCACTCACAAGGACTCCGGGTGGGAGAGGCGGCTAAGCAGGTGGGCGCGCGTGTCTCGGCGCTGCATTTCTGGGAGCAGCAGGGGCTTTTGCATCCGGTGCGGGACGCCGGCAGCCGGTATCGCCTCTATGACGAGCAGCAGATGCGCCGCCTGCGCGTCGTGGTGTTGCTCAGGGAGGCCGGCTACGACTTCGGGGCGATCCACACGACGCTGGATGAGCTGGCGGCGGGGCAGCCGGAGCGGGCTATCGCGGCGGTGGAGAAGAAGCGGGCGGAACTCGCGAGGACAAGCTGGGCCTGTCTGGGGGCGATGCCCTCTTTCCAGGGATATATTACTGAGTTTTGGGCGGAGCTTTGCAGCGGTTGAGGGGCGGGGCTTTTTGCGGGCTCGCTCGGAGTGTTCGTTGCGGGTGATCGAGAGGAGTGATCGTGACTACGAATATAGCGCAGCAACGGCTGGTCAACCAGCGGATCGAGGGCGAGAAATGCGCGACGGCTGAGGAGGTGGTGCGGTGGATGGGCGCGATGCAGGCGCAGGACTATGGGCAGGCGTTGTGGGCAATCGGCTTGCGGATGCGGGCGGCGACGGTGGCGGATGTGGAGCGGGCCATCGCCGAGGGGAAGATCCTAAGGACGTGGCCGATGCGCGGGACGCTGCATTTTGTGCCGGCGGAGGATGCAAAATGGATGGTCACGCTGTCAGCCGAGCGGATGATCGCGGGGGACAGGCGGCGGCTGGAACAGCTCGAACTGGACGCGATGACGATTGGACGCGCTGAGGAAGCGCTGTGCGACGCGCTGGAGGGCGGCAAGCGGTTGACGCGCCCGGACGTGATGCGGCTGTGGGAGGCGGCGGGCATTAGCACGATGGGGCAGCGTGGCTATCATCTGCTGTGGCATATCGCTCAGCGCGGCGTGATTTGCGTGGGTCCGATGCTGGGTAAGCAGCAAACATTCGCGCTGCTCGACGAGTGGGCGCCTTCGGCGCGGGAGCTGGCGCGGGAGGAGGCGCTGGCGGAGCTTGCCAACCGGTATTTTGCGAGCCATGGACCGGCGACGTTGCAGGACGTCGCGGGGTGGGCAGGGTTGACGGTCACGGATGCAAGGGCTGGGCTTGAGGGGGCGAAATCAGGATCGGGGCTGGTCGCGGAAAGGCGCGAGGGTCAAGAGTATATGCGGGCGGCCGCTGAGGCTCCTGGCGTGACGGCGGACACGATGTCGAGCGTGCATTTGCTGCCGGGATTCGACGAATATCTGCTGGGATATAAGGATCGCAGCGCTGTGCTTGCAGCCGAACACGCAGAGAAGGTTGTGCCGGGCGGCAATGGCATGTTCCTGCCGATGGTCGTGGTGGAGGGGCAGGTCGCGGGTACATGGAAGCGGACCGTGAGGAAGAATGGGGTGGATATCGCCCTGAAGCCATTTGTGACGCTTGGCGATGGGGTGGAGGGAATTAACAGGGCGGCCATGCGGTATAGCGCTTTTCTTGGGGTGCCGCTGGCATCGACGGTGGTAGTGACGGGGAATGAAGCGCTCTAGCACGCTCATACCGATCCACGCGTTATGCCTGTTGTGTCATCTCGGGATCGAGGCCAGGAAGATTCAGCCTTACCGCAATACGGCGTGCATGGTATCCTGTCCTTACGCTCTTCAGCCGATGTATGGGGCCTGACGACCAGGGAGGATAGGCGATGCGAGTGTTTCGATGGCTCGAGGCCGCTGCCGCAGTAGCAGCGGCGGTCATTACGGCCTGGCAGATCATCATCTTCGTCACCTCGTCAGCGCCAGTATCCTGCTCAAGCTCGAGCAACAACCCTCAAACCACCTGCTACGGTCTCTTTGAGGGACCATCTCTCGTCGTACTGTTCTTTCTCTGCATGGAAGTGTTAGTGCTACTGGGCGCGATCGTGAGCGCTCTCATCCACAGTCGCACGGGAAGTCGCCCTCTGCGTCGGGCGCTTTGGGGAACGGCAGTCTTTGGCGCAATCTACATCTATTTGTGGAGCCTTGTCTTCGTCCTGCTCCCCGCGGTTCCCTTGGCACTGCTTGCCGCCATATTCTCCCTCGGAGTACCGCCCGCCTCTCCCGCACATTCACCTGATGGCAGCACGGATGCATCAAGTACGCCACCTTCGAATTTTGCTGATGCCACCTAGTACGAGGTAGCGGCGCGAAATAGAGAGCCTGGAGTTGAATTAAAAGGTTCCTACGCGATGAGGTCCTTTTCTTTCAGG
>DASVOW010000202.1:0-2815 GCA_036383155.1 Ktedonobacterales bacterium | reverse complement strand
GGGGCAATGGCGGCTGCACCACCGGCGTCGACGGGTGGCGACTTCAGCGGGCAAGCGCTCGGCGGGCCAGTGAAGCACTTCAACAGGTCCTCTTTGGTGGTGCCATCAGGAACACGCAGAAGCCCGAGTTCATGCGTCTGGTCGAGCACCACCACTTTGAGCAAGAGGGGCCGATATTGGGTGATAACCTGCGGCACGTTGATTTGATGGTCGAACTCAAGGACAGTGCCGTCGGAGGGCGCCACGTCGTTAGTAACTGGCGCTTTGGCATTGTCGCTGGCAAAGAAGCCCTTGGCCATGCCCCGCTCGAAGTGTGCAACGCCGTCGGAGGTAGTATCGAAGCAGACGGCGACATAGTGGCCGGGACGCAGGCGCTCGATGACGTCTTGCTCGTTGCCCGTCGTGATGCTGTTAGCGCCGCCCGCCGCCGATGCGATGGCCAAGAGGGCCTTGAGGGCCACAACCTCCTTCGCGGGATCCATCGTATTGGCTACCGCCGCGAGGCGCTGGAGAAACAGCGCCTCGCTCACGCCTTTCTTGAGAAGGAAGAACGTCGCCATATGGTCCTGGTGGCCCACGTTAAAGAACTTGATCTCGACCAAGCCGGTCGGGACCTGAGTCGGCATACTGTAACTACCGCGAAAGTCTTTGTTGTCCTTGCCATTGTCGTTGGCTACGATGCGAACTAAGTGTAGGCCTTCCGCATGTCTATGCGCCTCGGCTACGGGAGCGACGAGCATCGCGCCGTAGGTAGTAAGCACTAATAGACATGGTAGGGTGAAACGGAGAACGGCGTGGCGAAACGATCTCGTACGTTGTGCCAGCATTGCACGCACTCTCCTTCTGTTTCCAGGTGCGATCACGTCGGACTAGGAGCGATGCCGTGTGAGACGGAACAGGCGAGAGCAACGCAGTGCCAAGATCGGCGCTTTCTCTCCTTTCTAGTCGATAGCTCCAAGAACTTCGGATTGTGGTTGAGAAGCACAGCCAAGATGCACAGCCGAGACGCCTCGTGGCCGGCGCAGGCCATCACGTTGCGTGTTATGGTGCGTGTCTCATAGACGCGGCCAGCGCAGTGCCATTCCCGCGCCGCATGTCATATGCCACGCGAAGACGTAACGTGCGCGATGACCGGCGCAGGGGAGGTGGCCGTGGGATGTCTATCCCTCTCGCCGCGCATCGCCAGCATCGACAGCGGGAGTATATGCGCGCGGCGTGTGACGGACACGTTAGGTGGAGGTTACAACTCGGTCGCGAGTGTGGGATGAGGTTGATGTCCCTGATCTCCTGGGCGCATCCATGCAAGGGAGGGTCTGTGGTGGCGCATCGACATACGTCACTCGCTTGGCAAGAGCGTGTCTGACTCCAGCCGATCAGCAAGGCTGGAGTCAGACGGCACAGCGGGTAGAGGGACGCAACAAGGCACGACTGGCAGTGGCAGAAGGTGCCTTCCAGCGCGGACGCTCTGTGAGGTGGCTATGCGAGCCCCTTTGCCTCGGCGGTCTTGCGAACGATCTCTACGAAATCGGCTTTGAGGCTGGCGCCGCCGACGAGCGAGCCATCGATGTCGGGCAGGGCGGCGAACTCTTCGACGTTTGCGACGGTTACGCTGCCCCCATATTGCACGCGGACGGCCTGGGCCGCTGGTGGGCCGTACATCTCGCCGATTAGCGCGCGGATCAGGGCTACGACGTCGGCGGCATCCTGCGGGGTGGCCGCGCGTCCGGTGCCGATGGCCCAGATCGGCTCGTAGGCGACGACAAGCTCACCGATGCGCCCGGCAGGAAGGTCTGCCAGGCTGGCGCGCACCTGGGCCGCGATCACGCGCTCGGTCTGGTTGGCGTCGCGGTCTTCCAGGTGCTCGCCGACGCAGACGATGGGTCGCAAGCCATGCGCGAAGGCAGCCTGCACCTTGCGATTGACCAGCGCATCAGTCTCGCCGAAGTGGTCGCGGCGCTCGGAGTGCCCTAATATCACGTAGTCGCAGAGGCCGTGGAGCATCTGGGGCGAGATCTCGCCGGTGAAGGCGCCCTTCTCCTCAAAGTACATGTTCTGGGCGCCGAGCTTGATGCCGGTGCCGCTGATGACGGCGTGCACCGCTGTCAGCGAGACCGCGGGTGGGCAGAGTACACGTTCTACCTCATGAATCGCTGCCAGCCCATCGAGGATCGACTCGGCAAACTCACGCGCCTCAGTCGGCCCGTAAAACATCTTCCAGTTGCCGGCTACGATAGGCGTGCGACGCGGAGACGCCATGCCGCTCATGTTTCACACCTCAACTTCTTGAGACTCGTACAGTTAAGCGAAGACACATAGCGACACACAGCGGCGGTAGATCGAGTGTGTGTTACCCTCGTCCGCCGCTGTGCGCCGTGCCAAGATGCGCTGGGTTGCTGATTAGCCGCTTGCGGGCTACTTGTCGCGCAGGGCGGCTACTCCGGGGAGCACGCGCCCTTCGAGGAACTCCAGCGAGGCGCCGCCTCCGGTGGAGACGTGCGTCACCTTGTCCGCGGCGCCAGCAGCCTCGACCGCAGCCGCAGAGTCACCACCGCCGATGATGGTGATGGCGCCCTGCTCAGTGCGCTCGACAAGCAGGTTGATCAGAGCATTGGTGCCCTGGGCGAAGGCGGGGAACTCCGCGACGCCCAGTGTGCCGTTCCAGATGATGGTCTGTGCATCGGCCAGCACCTCACCAAAGGCGACCAGGGTCTGCGGTCCTACGTCGAGGATGCGCCAGCCTTCGGGGACGGCATCGGGCGTCGTGAGCGTGCGCTCGGCATCGGGAGCGAAACGGTCGGCCACCGCAACGTCTACG
>DASVOW010000201.1:0-2541 GCA_036383155.1 Ktedonobacterales bacterium | reverse complement strand
CGCACCGTATCCCTGCGCAGCAGGATCACGCCCGCGCCCAGGAACCCAATACCACTGATCACTTGCGCGGCGATCTGCGCTGGCTGCACCTGCACCCCAGCTATACCGTGGAACTGCAAGAAGCCATACGCCGAAACGATCATCACCAGCGCCGAGCCAAGCGACACCATCGCCAGCGTGCGCACCCCAGCCGAGTGCGACGGCGACAAACGATCGCGACGCTCGCGCTCAGCCCCGATCAGCGCGCCCAACGCCAGCGCCACAAAGAGCCGCAGCGCCACAGATGCAAATGGCAGCATGGCGCACCCCTCACAAATAGAGATCCTTCCCCATTATAGCTGAATGCGCCACTCGCCCGTAGTCGCTACCCCTCGCCACACAGCCCCTTAAGGGGGCAGGGGGTAGGCCTGTAGCTCACGCCGCCTCTTCGTGCGCCTTCGCCGGGTGTGCGTTGCCGCGCAGCGCCGAGGCGATTGCCGCGAGAACCGTGATACCGGTCATCAGCCAGAATGACAAGTGCAAGCCATTCATGAAATCGACGAGAGCGCTCTTTGGCACACCCGCCGTAACACCCGCGAATATCTTGAACATCACCTCAGACGGCAGCGTGCTCGCGACGATGGCAAGGGCAAACGCGACGCTAAAGATACCGCCCGTGTTCATCAGCATCGTCCGCGTACCGGCGGCGACGCCGCGTTGGCCCGGACGTACGCTCGCCATGATCGCGCTCGTATTCGGCGAATTAAAGAGGCCTGAGCCGATGCCCATGATCAGCATCACTGTGGCGATATACCAGTACGGCGTATCGAGTTGGATCAACGCCATCCCCGCCAGTCCAATCGCTGAGACGATCAAGCCGAGCGACGCCAGCAATCGCGAGCCGTGGTGGTCGGAAAGGTAGCCGGAGATCGGCGACATGATTAGCATACCGATGGCGAGCGGCGTGAGCATGATGCCAGCCGTCAAGGCGTCCTGCTGTTTTGGCCCCTGGAAGTAGAAGACAAACAGAAACGTCACCGCCAGCCGCGCCAGTGAATTCAGGAAGGCGCTCAGGTTGCCCATCGCAAAGAGCCGGTCGCGGAAGAGCCCCAGATCGAGCATCGGCTGCCGTGCATGCCGCTCGACGAAGAAGAAGATCGGCAATACGACGATGGCCACGACGAATCCGCCGATCACTAGGGGCGTCGTCCATCCCTGGATGCCGCCCACTGTCAGCGCCACGAGCAGCCCGGTTATAGAGACGAGATAGGTGAGCGTGCCAGGTATGTCGAATCGCTGGTGGCGGTCGAGTTGCACATGCTCGCGCAGCTGCAGCCACGCCCACACGGTTCCGATGAGTGCGAACGGCACGTTAAACCAAAAAATCCATTGCCAGCCAAACGTCGTCAGCCAACCACCGAGAATCGTCCCCAGGATGCTCCCCACCGCCGCGACGATCATATTCGTGCCAAGCGCCAGGCCCAGCTGCCGCTTGGGGAAGGCATCGGTGACGATCGCCGAGCTGGTTGCCATCATAAATGCGCCCGCCGCCCCCTGAACGATACGTATTACCACCAACTCGCCACCCGATGTAGCAAACCCTGCCGCCAGCGCCGACAGACCAAATAGCGCAAAGCCAAACACATAGAGATGCTTGCGCCCAAACATATCGGCCATCCGCCCAGCCGTCAGCACCAGCACCGTCTGCGCCAACATATACCCTAGCAGCACCCACACGAGCGTGATCAGATCCGTATGGAGCTCGCGCAGCAGCACTGGCAGCGCGATGATCAGCGTGCCGCTGTTGAGCGTCGCCATCAACGTTCCAATACTCGTGCAGCCGAGCGCCATCCACTTATAGCTGTCCGCGCGCTGTACCGCCTGCGCCTCGTTCCTATCTTGCTGAGCGCTACCCAAAACCGAAGCAACATTCCGTCCCATGCAGACTCCCTATTAGCCGAACAAATGAGTTCCAATACGTGCGATACCACGCGGCGCATCCATCGCCGCAGTGCGGACGGTAGTCGCCGTGTCCTCTAAGACATTCACGTTCACGGAAACGATGTTTTGATCGTACCCGGTTTGAGCCAAGAGATCAAGTGGCTGTGCCCCGAGCTGTCGGTCCTTATCATCGTGCTGAGACATGTGGTGCATCCCTTCCACACACACCCAACCCCTTATGATACACTGGGACCGTTTGAGCGTTCCGGCAGAAAGACAACGGCAGAGGCACCGATGGCGACACAGCTACACGAGACACAGCAGGCGAGCACACGAAGCGAAGCGCGACACTATGACGTCCTGGTGGTAGGCGGTGGTCCGGCGGGATTGGCTGCGGCGGAGGCTGCCGCCAAAGGCGGCGCCCATGTCGCCGTGCTGGAGCGCCAGAAAGAGATCGGCTACCCCGTCCACACGAGCGGCGGAAGCTGGATCGGCGACATGCAAGCCATCGGCATCCCCGACAACCTCTACCACCCAATCCGCAGCGTGACATTTCTCGCCCCCCACCGTGAGGCTCGCTTCGACTACGCTGATCCTGTCTGCTGCGTGCTTGATGTGCGC
>DASVOW010000200.1:0-2891 GCA_036383155.1 Ktedonobacterales bacterium | reverse complement strand
CGAGCATTCATATCGCGCATGACGAAACGGGTCGGTCGCTGATCTTCCACGATGGCGAATCCGATCTCTTCGAGGCAATGGATGGCGCACTCTTCGTCCTGAGTGTTGAAGGAGATGTCCAGATCGGCGTGCTGGCGCGTTTGCTCGCCGAGGAGGGCGTCCACACCCCAGCCGCCACCAATGAATACGCGCACGCCAGCCCGGTGCAGATATTCCATTACCGAGAGCACATCCTCCGCACGCATCACGTGTCCTTTTCAGTTTATTTGCGCTGACAATGGCTATGAGAGCGAAGCACGGCCGGTACGTAGCGCCGATGCCCAGTCGTCGCGTCCACGTGCTTCTGCTGCCCGCGCTGCTGCTGCCCAGTCGTATGGCACGGCGATATGTTCGACAGCCCAACCAGATGGCGTCTCCGTGAGGAGAGCATAGCGGGCGTGCGGGCTACCGGCCTGCATGACGTGCGGATGCGGCGTGTCGTCGCTATAGGCTGGCAGGCCAACGCTGCCTGGGTTGACGACGAGCTTGCCGTCGGGCAGCCAGACGGAACGCGGGACGTGGCTGTGGCCGCAGAGCACCACTGGTTGGGTGACGTCGTGCACTGCGGCAGCTATCTCGTCGATAAAGCAGAGGACGCCACCACGCTCGGTTGGATCTTCCAGCAGATAGGTGGTGTCTGACTGGGGTGTGCCGTGACAGCGGAAGATGGTGTCCCGATGGACGGCGGTGGGTCGCAATGCTTGCAGCCAGGCAATGTGCTCCGGCTTCAGCGCATCGCGGTCGAAAGCGAGCGTTGGCGAGAGTGGAGTGGCTGGATCGGTCAGCATGCGATCGCAATTGCCCTGGATGCTCGGTATGCCGCGGGCAAGCAGCAGATCGGCGACTCCAGCTGGGTCGAGCGGACCTTGCAGGCTGTCGCCCAGATCGACGATGTCACGGACGCCGCGCCGGTCAATGTCTGCCAGCACAGCTTCCAAGGCCCAGCGATTGCCATGGATATCTGCCAGCACGGCGAGTGGCCCGTCGTTCGGGCTTCGCATATTCGTCATCTGGATCGCTCCGGACATCACTCTATGCCTTTCCACATCTTCGATCTTGCGCGCGGGGACAGTATAGCAGGCGGTTGGGGAAGGCGGGTGTCAGATATCACCCAAACGTTAGGTGCGGGGTGAGTCGAACGGACTGGCGAGCCGCATGGGACCGCCGGTGCGCTGGCGTGGATCGGGTGGAAGGGAGGGCTGAGAGGCTCCCTGTTGCCAGCCGCGCTGGAGGCCAGTAGCGACGGCCTGCAGGGCCTCGCGCACGAGCGCCCCGATGGAGAAAGCAGGGCCATCGGCAAGCACGACCTTCACATTCCCCATGAGGATGAAGGTGTCGATCTCAAGCTCCGCCTGCACTGGCCCATTTGTAGGAATATGTTCCTCATGGCTGGACGCGAGCACGCCGGTGACGCTCTCACCCAGCGCATTCGCGTCGCCAAGCAGCAGGCGCGTGTGCACCGAGACGCGCATGGCACGCGGCACGTACAGGGTTACCGTGCCCATAACTGCCGAGATACGAAGATGGACTCGCGGCGGCAGCTGCGCCAGGCGGAGATCGAGCTTGACCTCGCCGAGATACGCACGCACTTGCGCGCTCGCCGGGAGCCGCCAGGGGCGATGCAACTTCTTCGTTTGCCCGAGAAATGCGACGATCTGTGCGTGTTGGTGGGGTGCAGGTGGGAGTGCGGCGGGAGTATGGTCCAGGGCGGCAAGAGCGGCCAATGGCGACGCAGGAAGCGAGCGCAAGATTGCCTGGCACTCGGCGGCATCGCGCGCGAGCACCAGCGCATCGAGCGCCTGCCGGAATGCCTCAAATGAAATGTCCCCACGCTCGTAGCGCACGCGCAACTCGTAGATTGCGGCTTGCTGCACCGTTGGTGTGGCTGGCTCCACGTTGCTCTCTCCCTTATGTCCGTCGCGCTTGCGTAGGTCTTCGTGAGATGGCCCGCTCGATAGCATCGCCGTTTACGTACAGGCATATACGAAGAAGGGCGGCGGGATGTTCCACAGTTGGGAAGTGCGCATCTCATTACCTGGATACCGCGCCTCTGCCAGGCTCCCGGTCAGGTGTCGTAGCGGTAGAGGTTGAAGGCGCGCATCAGGTCGAGCAGCGAGGAGCCGGGATCGCCAGTGTGCGTATAGTGGCCTTCGTCCCAGGGAGAGCGCCCAAGCGCACGCGCCGCCGCATCGGCGCCGCCTGCCTGGCCGACGCTGGCGTAGAATGAGAGCGAGGCGACGCGAAGATACTGGCGCAGGCCGTCCTCGGGGGTGACGGCATAGGCGAAGCCGTGTGGCTCGGCGGGCTCACCGCCGATGGCTTTTTCGTTGCCAAAGTTGAAGCCGTCGAAGTCGGGCATGCGCCAGCCGTGTTCGAGTCCCCATTGGGCGAGGATGACTGAGACGGGCCAGTGCAGGGTGGCGTGAGCGCGCTGCGCATAGGGCAGGGCGAATTCGATGAACTCCTGGGGCGTCGCGGTGTGCCTGCCGCGGGCTACCTCAGTCGCCAGCGCCCCAGAAATGGGATACGACGAGGAGGAGGACTGCACGAAGAGGTGTCCTTCGAGCAGCTCAAGGGGGCGCAGGCTGACGAGCCAGAGCGTGCCAAGCAGGATCACGAGCGTCACCAGGGGCAGCGCAAAAGCGGTGCGGCGCAGTCCCTTGCGAAGCTCCTCCGGGGTAGGAGGCTTCCAGTCGGGGGGCCAACGGCGTCTCTGTTTGGCTTTGGCTGCTACCAGGGTGGGATCGGGACGGATCAGCACGCTAACGGTTCGCTTTCCTTATTTGTTCTCGGGCGCTTGCCTGCCTGCGCTCGTGATGAAGCAGTCGCGCTCTCATTCTACGATACGGCGC
>DASVOW010000199.1:0-3643 GCA_036383155.1 Ktedonobacterales bacterium | reverse complement strand
TCCAGCGAATCGAGATCCAGCGAGTCGAGGTCGAGGGACTCGATCTCGGCGGGCTCTGGCTGTTTCGGCTTCCCTGATTTGCCGGGCGGGCGTGACTTGTCCGGCGGGCCTGATTGGCCTGATTTCTTCGTGGGCATCGGTTGCTGCTCCTTTGTTAGCTGGCAGCATGTCGGCCAGGCATGCAGATGTCCAGCCGATGCCGTTCCGTATAGTTCCGTATCGTATCGCCCATATCTTATGTTATCAAGGTCACCAGTCGCCGCGCGGCTCGACCTCTAATTCCAGCTCTATGCCAAAGCGCTCGCGCACTGTGTGCCGCGCCAGCGCAATCAGGGCGACGACTTCCGCCGCCGTCGCGCCGCCGGTGTTCACGATGAAGTTGGCGTGGCGCGGCGAGATCTGCGCTTTGCCAACGCGATGTCCCTTGAGGCCTGCCGCCTCGATGAGCCGCCCGGAGTAGTCACCGGGGGGATTCTTGAAGACCGATCCGGCGCTCGGCTGGGGCGGCTGTGTCTCCTTGCGATGCTGACGGTAGCGCAACACCCGCTCACGCACGGCGGCCGGCTCGTCGCGGGTCAGCAGGAATGTCGCGCCGGTGATGATCTCGGGCGGCTCGATGCGCTCGCGAGGGGCTGCTAGTGGCTGCCCCGCCTCGCCAAACACTACGCGCCGCGCCGCCCGGACGCGGCTGTGACGGTCGTCGAAATCGAGCTCGGCGGCCTCCAGCTCGCGGATATATACGTCTTCCGCGCTGGTGAAGAGCACCCGCGCGGTCTGGAGCGTATCGGCGGTGCAGGCGCCGTGCGCGCCCGCGTTGCTCACCACCGCGCCGCCGATGGTTCCCGGCACGCCTGCGCCCCATTCCAGGCCGGCGAGTCCTTGTTCGGCCAGATCGTTTATTAGTTTGGGCAGGCTGACGCCCGCGCCGGCGATCAGGCGTGTGTGCTCGGTGTCTACGGGTTCCAGGCGCCAGTCGTCGAGCGCCATGCGGGCCACGATGCCACGCGCTCCCGCATCGGCGTAGAGGACATTCGTGCCGTTGCCCACGAGCATCAGCGGCCAGCCGGAGGAGCGTGCGAGCCGCACCAGTCGCAGCAGATCGTCCTCCGTGGCGACGGGAATCCAGGCGTCCGCCGGGCCGCCCACGCCAAAGGTGCCGTGACGCGCCAGTGGCTCTCCTGCGCGCAGTCGCGCGCCAAAGTGCTCGCGCAGCGTGGCAAGCATCGCCTCTGTCTCTCTGGGGCTGACTGTGTCGTGGGTGTGCTGGCTCGCTGGCATATATGCTCCTCTGCCCGTCTGTACCTTCGCCCTATCCGCTCGCAGTATACACGAATGCGGTCAGGCGCTTACCTAACCTCCTAATGGTATCGAACAGCTGGAATGCTATTGTGAAGCAATTGAGACCTTCGACTCTAGGATTGTGTCAGTATTGTGTGATGTTAGGAATAGTATGTGGTTGCTATCAGCTAGCGAGAAGCGAGATAGGCACGCCTGCGGCAACATGTATGCAACAGGAAGGAGAATTGGAGGATAACGCAGGACCGCAGTTCAGTGTGTGGACAACGTATGCTGGCTGACAAGGGAGGACATGTGGGCAAGGAGGCCAAATTGGAGTTGTGTTGTGTGTGTGGCGGTTAGCTAGCCACTCGCTCAGCTCTCTGGGAGCAGGAACGTGGACGTTGATTCTGAGCACAGCAACCTGTGCCACAACATACCACCACCACGTGGATAGGAAGGAGCAACTTCATGCGTCTGCATCATGTGACTGCGTGTGTCGTCGCGCTGCTTACTGCGGCTCTTCTGGCGATTGGCGGTACTGCCCCAGCGTGGGCCGCCTCCCAGCATCCCGCGGGCGCGGCAAGCAGTACGCTATCAGCCACTCGCGAAATCAGCAAGATCGTGCTGCCTGAAACCAGCATTGATGGCCCCGCGCTCAGCAGTATCTTCGTGCCAAATGGGGCGTCACATTCGGTGATTGGCTGGACCGGCACTGACGAGATGCATCATCTGAACGTCGAGACCAGCACCGATGGTCTGAACTTTGGACGGAAGCTCATCCTCCACGAGACCTCGCCGTATCGTCCGGATGTTGCGCTCGCCGGGGAAGGAGGCCTCGTTGCGGTGGCCTGGACTGGGACCGACCCGAACCACTCGCTCAATGTGCTCTATGACGTCTATGGCAGTCCGAAGAAACTGACGCTGTTTCAGGAGAACAGCATCAGCGCTCCGGCTCTCCTTGTGGGTCCGGGCATGGAACTCGCGTGGACAGGCACCGACGCCAACCATTCGCTCAACGTTCTGACACTCAGTGTCACGGCTTCTGGTCTGGCTGTGGGAACGAAGACTGTGCTGCCACAGTTCAGCAGCAACGCTGGGCCGCATCTGGCACGGCGCGGCGCGAACACGGTGGTGTTGAATTGGGCGTCACGCGGGCTCCAGCCCAAAGTCGCCTTCTCCCAGGATGCTGTCCACTTCTCTCCGGCACAAGGCGCCGGATTGCCTGAGGCGAGTGCATTCGCGCCGGATACGCAGTCGCTCGAACCGTATATCGGCGTATCGGGCCGGGAATGGATCGGCTGGACAGGGACAGATGACATTCACCATCTGAATCTGCAATGGACCACAACGTTCCCACAGTTTACCAATTCGGCCAGTACCAAGACCGTCCTGGGTGAGGCGGCGCTGGGCGGACCGGCGCTGGCATACAATAACGGCGAACAGATCGCCTGGACGGGCACGGATGGCATGCATCACCTGAACATCGCCAGGTTTGCGTTCTCCTGATCCCAGCGCACCGTATACCTCCGACGGGGTGCGACGGGGTGCGTGGCGAGGCTTGCGTAATGGTATTTGCCTAGAGGTGTTCAAGTCGGTAACATGCTGTCAGGCCATCTGAAGAGATGGCGGAGCGGAGCCACCGCTTCCATCCGCTGGACGACGGCAAGCAGTTTGCATGCTCGAAATGAGCTAGAACGCAGATTGCTCGCCGTCGTCGTGTCACCGATGCCGTCAGCGAGGATATCGCTAGATCGACGGCACGCTGTATTGGTAGTCCTTGGGCACGATGATGGCGGTGATGCCGGTGAACATGCTGTTGAAGGTATCGAGTGGCAGGTAGTGGATGTAGTATTCGGAGGAATCTACAATCTTGACGCCCTGGGAGTCGCCGCCGGTCATCACCAGGAAGTGTCCGCCGGAGAAGAAGCGATAGTAGCCGTAGTCGATGCGCACGTTGACGATCACCGGTAGGCCGAGCACGTTGGTGATATAGAGCAACTGTTTATAGGACAGGCGCGAGCTGATATCGGCGCGGTAGCCGAATGCCTCGGCGCCGCGCTGGAAGCCGTGTGAGGTAAGCAGACCGCCGTTGAGCGAGATGTCGGGCTGCATCACGTCGATCAACTTGCCAATCGTCGCATGCGGCACACCCCAAGCTGTCAGGATCTCCGACAACGCGGCGGCGCTACACGCGGCGTTCCACCAGTCGTCGAATTGGGCCTTGGAGTCGTAGAGGTCGGGCCGCGTGCCCTGCGTCTCGGGCTGCACCAGCGTGGTGATGGCGCGGGCGTCGTAGCTGCCGGAGCGTGTCTGGAACACTGCCATGAGCGGCTGCGATGGCTCGCCCGCCGCCGAGAGCGACAGC
>DASVOW010000198.1:0-2682 GCA_036383155.1 Ktedonobacterales bacterium | reverse complement strand
CTTCGGCGTCTTAATACGAATCTGATCTGTGGTGACCCCGGCAACCCCTGCCAGGGACGCAAGATCCCTCGGATTGGTGGAATCGACGACAAGGACGCCCGCCCGCGACAGGTCGTGGGTGATCTTGTGTCCGTGCGCGCGGACGGTCGAGGTATCAACTCTCGCTCCGTCGTTGTAGACGACGATGTAGCTGCCCGGCTTCGACTGGGCGTTGGCTGCGGGGACAGCCACGAAAGCAGAGAGTGCAACGGCGACCAGCGCGAGGCCGGTCACAGTCAAGATCATCGTTCGCTTAATGTTGCGCATGAATTCCCTCTCACCGGTTTCCATCTGTCAATCGACCTGCAACGATGCGACTCACACTACGCACCAAGCACAACAGATGGTAGGTCAACAGAAACTGACGACTCCTGCGTCTGCACCCGAGGATAAACCGTTGATCGGTGGAAGTACCACCTCGCGTGGGATGTTGCTATGTACAATACTAGCGAGTCAGCCTTGACAATACGCTAACATGACGCGATCGCGTCAGACGCCTCGTTGTTCCCCCTTTCCATCTCTGGTAGGCTCCAATGGAGTTGGGACATGCTATGGTGGCCTCCCTAGTATACCTTGCAGGTTAGATTGTTGGAACCCTAAGCGCACTGACCTGACACCCGACAGACGAACAATCCGCCCCAAGCCGCTGGGTGGTAACCCACGCGGAGAGGCGGATCTTCTCTGGTGTTGGCCCTGGCGGGCCGCATATCAACACGGGATGCCCTACCCATGATGGCCATCGGGACTATCCGGCTTGAATCCGCAGCCCGAGCAGGCACTGCTGCAATCACAAAGTGATATGGGGGTCGCCAGTGATAGTGATGCGGTACGCGGATTTAGGCAGCTGCCACAGACGCTCGAATCCACTCACGACGCGCCAGGTATCCACAGGCGAGCGCAACGACCAGGAGCCCGGCCACGACGAGCCACTCCACATAGCCACTGCCACTATCCGGATCGGCATGGAGGAGCATCTCGATCCAATCGCGCGTGAAGAGCGTAACCACGAACAATGCCGTCGCCAGCGCCCCGATGATTGCCTCCGCATAGAACCAGATGCGTAATCCTCGTTTCATCGTCTCGCCCCTCTCAGACATGGCCACGGCACACAGGAATATGCGCCGTGGCATCATGACACTAGTGCCGAGCCTCATCGCGCGGCTAGGCACATGATAGTACGCTGACCAGCGACGCTGTCAACATTTGGCAATGCGAAGGGTCGATGGTCTCCCTAGGCGGACGTATCGCGCCGCATCGCGCCGATGTAGGTTAGCATCGCCGCGCCAGTCTTGATGCCAGCGAAGAAGCGCTCGACCTCGATGTTTTCGTTTGGCGCGTGGTTGGCTTCATCGGCGTTGGCATAGGGGACGGTGAAGGCAGGCACGTCGAGTATTTTGGTGAAGACGTAGTCGGGTAGGCTACCGCCCATTGCCGGCACGAGCAGGGGTTCCTCGCCTTGCGCCGCGCGTATGCCCGCGCGTATGGGCGCGGTGAAGGGTGAGTCGAGCGGAGTCTTGGATGGCTCCATCGCGCCCTGGTGGATGACTTCGACATCAGGAGCGTGCTTCCGCACGTGCGCCTCGACTTTGGCAAAGATGTCGTCCATGCGCTGCGCTTCTATCAGGCGAATGTCGCACTTGGCGAATGCCTCGTGGGGTAGCACCGTCTTGGAGCCGGGACCGCCGTAGCCGCCATGCAGGCCGTTGATGGTGAGGGTGGGCCAGGAGGAGAGCCGCTCGGCGTAGGAGCGGTCCAGCGGCTCATCGAAGCGAGTGAGGCCGGCGGAGGCTTTGATGGCGTCGAGATCGGCGGGAAGTTGCGCCAACGCCTCGCGCTCCAGCGGTGTCGGCGGCTGCATGTCGTCGTAGAAGCCGTCGATCGTGATTTCGCCGCGCTCGTTCTTCATCGTCGCGAGCAGGTGTACGAGCGTCCACAGAGGATTGGGCGCGACGCCGCCCCAGTTGCCAGAGTGCAGATCGCGGCTCGCGCCGCGCGCGCGTAGCTCGAAGCTGAGTATGCCGCGCACGCCGAAGAGGATGCGCGAGCGTCCACTGGCGTCCACCGGGCCGTCGCAGGTGATCACAGCATCGGTACGTAGCTCGTCGCGGTGGTCGCGCACGAAGACGGGCGCCTGAGGACTACCGATCTCTTCCTCGCCCTCCAGCAGCAGCTTGATGTTGCAGGGGAGGTCGCCACGGCACGCCAGCAGCGATTCCATGGCGAGGATCTGCGCGAAGTGCTGGCCTTTGTTGTCGCCAGCGCCTCGCGCGTAGATGCGTCCGTCACGGATCGTGGGCTCGAAGGGTGGGGAGATCCAGGCGTCGAGCGGGTCGGGCGGCTGCACGTCGTAGTGGCCGTAGAGCAGCACTGTGGGCGCATCGGCGTGTGTCGCGCGCGTGCCGAAGACCATCGGCCAGCCGGCGGTGGGCATAATGCGCGCATCGAGGCCCAGCGGCTGCAGGACTCCGACGAGGTGGTCGGCTACTTCGGCCATGCCGGTGCCGTAGGCGCTGATGCTCGGCATGCGTAGGTAGTCAAACAGACGGTCGAGGAATTGCTGCCGGTGAGCATCGATGTAGGCGAAGACATCGTCGAGTGCGGGCGTATCGCCAGGCCAACGGAACGAAGACGGCGCCATAGGTG
>DASVOW010000197.1:0-1743 GCA_036383155.1 Ktedonobacterales bacterium | reverse complement strand
CACCATCGCCGGCACCTCCACCTGGCGCGCCAAGAGGATGTGCTCGCGCGTCTGCGGCATCGGGCCGTCGGGCGCCGAGACCACCAGGATGGCGCCGTCCATCTGCGCCGCCCCGGTGATCATGTTCTTGATGTAGTCGGCATGCCCCGGGCAGTCGACGTGGGCGTAATGCCGCTGCTCGGTCTCGTACTCGACGTGGGCGATGGCGATGGTGATGCCGCGCTCACGCTCCTCGGGCGCCTTGTCGATCTGGTCAAACGCCGTGTACTTGGCCTGCCCGCGCGTCGCCAAGACCTTGGTGATCGCCGCGGTCAGCGTCGTCTTGCCGTGGTCGATGTGCCCGATCGTGCCCACATTCACGTGCGGCTTCGTCCGCACAAACTTCTGCTTCGCCATATGAGCGCCGGAGCTCCTCCTGAAAACACGTAACGCCGATAGACAATGGGCGCTACGGCATGTAACTTCCTCTCGCCAGCATGGGCCGACGCCTGAGGAAAGCCGTCCTAGAACGGCATAGCCCAAGAGTGAAAAGAAAAGACACGAAAAAACGTCCCACTACCCGTTCATCCCGGCTCGCACACGTGTGGATGTATGCGAGCCGCTGGTGATGGAACGTCAGCGGGACCGTCGGAGCCCGCGACGGGATTCGAACCCGTGACCCCAACCTTACCAAGATTGTGCGCTACCCCTGCGCCACGCGGGCATACCTATTCATCTTATTCCCCCACGTGCCGCTTGACACCAAGCTGGCGTTAGGCCACAATGGTGCTGCAAGCGGCAGCGCGTCACTGGGTGACAGAACCGTACACACGCTGACTCTCGATGAGCCGTCGCGCTCATCATAGACGGCGCTTCTCGCGCCATCGCGGGAGGGTGCTACACTCTCCGGCTGCGATACGCTTCTTCGGCGCCGCCTACGTATCTACGGGTGACCGTAGTAGAGCCTCGACACAGGCCCCCGTTGCTCGCGCAAGCGAGAACCCGTCAGGTTACCCCCTGTGGGAGTGTCAGAGTCAGGCCCATTTGTGGATGGCTCTGGCCTCACCTGATGGGAGTGTCAGAGTCAAGTACGATTGTTGTCACTCAGTGTCGCGCGTTGCGGAGGCGATGGTGGGCGGTGGAGGATTCGAACCTCCGAAGGCGTAAGCCAAATGATTTACAGTCATTCCCCGTTGGCCGCTTGGGTAACCGCCCATGGTCTCGCTTTCGCTGCGACGTTGCCACGGCTGCTTTCGCTGGCTGTGGCGACGCCTCAAGGATTATCGCCCGAAACGCCGCCGTTTGTCAAGGCGCCGTTGCGGACGAGTTCCGCGCCGCCGTTGTCGGTTGTTAATTGGGCGGGAGGTCGCAATTCATGGCCTATGGCAGTGGTGCCAAAGAGGCGGGATATGTCACGCGGCTGATCGTCCTGCGGCGGCTCAGCAAGGGGCAGGAGGCGCAGTGCGAGGCGTTGCGGCGGGAAGCGGGGCGCTGCTGGAGCGACCTTGTCACCATGCACAAAACGGGACGCGAGCAGGGGCGATGGATCAGCGTGCGCGAGATGGAGCAGCGCAGCGCCAACGGCTACGCCCTGCACTCGCAGACCATCCAGGCGCTCGCACAGCGACTCGACACCAACCTGCAGACTGCAAAGGTGCTGCGCGAGCGGCAGACCGCGACCAGCGGCGAAGAGAGTGTCACCATCCAATATCCGTACCGGACGCCGATGTATCAAACCATCACTTGGAAAGACATGGCGATCCG
>DASVOW010000196.1:0-5472 GCA_036383155.1 Ktedonobacterales bacterium | reverse complement strand
CTCGTCCTGGATACGGTGCAGCAGCGTGTACAGCCCTTCCGGGTACACCTCGAAGCCCATCGTCGTGAGCGACCCCTTAGGCTGCTTCGGCGGCACAGTCTCAGGATCGAGCGGATCACCCCTGCGTGCCCGCACCAGCGTTCGCGTGTAGTAATTCAGCCCCAGAAAGTCTATTGGCGCCGAGATCGCGTCGAGGTCCCCCGGCCGCACCAACTCCTCGGAGAGCAGCGGAGCCACCTCATCGGGATACGTGCCCCGATACAGCGGATCGAGGAAGAGTCGATGACTGAACGTGTCGGCGAGGTGCGCCGCCTGCACATCTTCCTCCCGGTCGCTCACCGGCTCGACATGGGTAACACTTAGCGTAATGCCAACTTGCGTGGTCGGCGACACGACGGAGCGGATCGCCTGCACCGCCAGCCCATGCGAAAGCAGCAGGTGATGCGCCACCGGCCCGATCAGCGCGCGGTCGCGCAAACCAGGAGCCATCTCGCCGGTGACGTGGCCGAGATACGTCACGATCCACGGCTCATTATGCGTAATCCAGTGCCCCACCCGGTCGCCGAGCCGCCGCGCCATTAGATACGCAAAATCAGCGAAGAATCTCGCCGTATCGCGGTTGCGCCATCCGCCGCGATCCTCCAGGATCTGCGGCAGATCCCAGTGATAGAGCGTGGCGAACGGCTGGATGCCGCGTGCCAACAGCCCGTCCACTAGCCGCTCATAGAAGTCCAGCCCCGCGCGGTTCACCCTACCGTATCCCTCAGGCAGCACACGCGGCCACGCGATGGAAAAGCGATAAGCATTGAGACCCAGCCGCTGGATCAAATTGAGATCGTCTTGCCAGCGCAGGTAATGGTCGCAGGCAACATCTCCAGTGCTGCCATCCACAATTGTGCCAGGCGTGTGGCAGAAGCGATCCCAGATCGACTCGCCGCGCCCATCTTCATCGGTTGCGCCTTCGATCTGATAGGCCGATGTCGCGGCCCCCCAGACAAATCCTTCCGGGAAGCCCGTCTCGCTCAGTGGAAGTCCTGCCGCACGCTGTTGAACGTCACTCATGGCTGGCTGCTCCCATCATAATTCTGCCGTCCCTTGACGCCTGTATGTGGCTGCGCTCAAGCCCGTGAATGCAATGCTACCACACCAGCCCCCCACACACCCTGCTGTACCACATATGTTGATACGCGGCGCCTCGGCACATCTCGCGGTTGTACAATCACCGCGACACGCCAGAGGGCCGGCGGCGGACAGACTGACAGACATACGATGGAGGCACAGGACAAATGAAAGCGCTTGTTTATCACGCATACGACGATCTCCAGATCGAAGATGTTCCCGTCCCCGAGATCAGAGACGGCGAATTGCTCCTGCGCGTGGCCGGCTGTGGTCTCTGCGGTAGTGACGTGCTCAAGATCCAGCAGCGCGCACCCGCCCCCGTCAAGCTGGGACACGAGCTAACCGGCGTCATCGCGCGCATCAGCCCGCAAGCGCGCGACGAAACCGGCCTGCGCGAAGGGCAGCGCGTCGTCATCGCCCACCACCTCGCCTGCGGCGTCTGTCACTACTGCCGCCACGACAACGACTCGCTCTGCCCCCAGTTCAGAGCCATGAATTTCGATCCCTGCGGCTTCGCCGAATACATCCGTGTGCCAGCCCCCCTCACCCGCCAGATGACCCTGGCCCTCCCCGACGCCGTCTCAGACGAGGTCGGCTCCTTCGTCGAGCCATTAGGCTGCATCATGCGTGCCCTGCGCCGCTCCCGCCTACAGCCCGGCGACACCATCGTGATATTCGGCCTCGGCACGATGGGCCTCATGGCTGCACAAGCCGCCCGCGCCGCTGGTGCGAATGTCGTCGGCATTGACATGCTGCCCGATCGCCTCGACTTCGCCGCTCGTCTCGGCATCGCCAGCTTCGCCCCCGGCGAGGCTGCCCTGCGCGAGTACGTGCGCGCCACTACCGCCGGACGCGGCGCCGATGTCGCCCTGCTCACCGCTGGCGGCGCCCCCGCCTTCACTCAGTCCATCGAATTACTGCGTGGCGGCGGACTCGTGCACCTCTTCGCCAGCGCCCCCAACCCCCAGGCCACCCTCGACATCGACGCCTTTTACCACCGCGAGCTCAGCGTCACCGCCACCTACGGCACCTCGCCCCACGACCTCCGCGCCGCGCTCGACCTCCTCATTACAGGCAACGTCCGCGTCGATGACTTTATCACCCATCGCCTCCCACTCGCCTGCTTCTCCGAAGGCGTCGCGCTCTTCACCACCCGTCAGGCCCGCAAAGTCTACTTCACAATACACGACGCCAATAGCAAGTAAACGCGCCCTGATTAGAAAAGCTTTCAGAGTGACTGAAGTGCTCCCACCGTTCCGACGAGGGCGGCGTACGAGACGGTGGTGAGACAGATATCTCCCGGATGACCACGCACTTGTGCCTGTTTTGTGCTGATAATGGAGCATTGGAGATGTGCCTGCGCAGAAAGGAAGGACGTGCCGATGTCGCTCACTCCGGGCCAGAACAGCGAGACCGAGACCTTTGATGCCGTTGTGGTTGGCGCCAGCTTCGCTGGCTTGAGCTTCGCTCGCGGGGCGGCTGCGCGTGGGCTGCGCGTGCTCGTGGTGGAGCGCGACGCAGAGATCGGGGCGGTGGTGCGTACGACGGGGGTGCTGTTCAGCGACGTGCTGGATATCGCCGATGTGCCGCCGCGCTATCTGATGAACTCCGTCCGGCGCGTGCAGATCCAGCCGCCCAATCAGCCGCCCATCGAGATCGGCGCACAGGCATTTCGCTTTTATATGGTGGACGTGCCCGGCATGTTGCGCTGGATGGCAGAGCAGGCCGAGGCGCAGGGTGTAACCATTCGCTGCGGCACGCCATTCCTCGATGCGACACCCACGGGCGACGGCTGGATGCGCGTCACCTTCGGCGGCGCATCGGAGAGCGACGGCAATGGTACGGCAACCCGCACACCGCGTGGCACGGCCCTCGGACGTATTGTGATCGGCGCAGATGGCGCACGCTCTGCCGTGGCGCGGCAGCTCGGACTGGACCAGAACACACACGTCCTCGCAGGCGCGGAGTGGTTGGTGGAGGGCGTGTCGCTGGACCGAGAGACGTTCTATCTGGTGATGGATCACCAGGTAGCGCCGGGGTACTGCGTGTGGCTCGCTCCGCATGGGGCGATCGCCGCATTCGGGGTTGCCGGGCACCTGCGCGAGTTCAAGCCAGCGGAATCGCTCCGGCTGGCAAAGGCCGCCTTCCAGAATATCGCTGACCTGAGCCAGATGCGCGTCGTAGAACGCAAAGCGGGCGTGATCCCCGTCGGCGGGCGGCTGAAGCGCGTATATCGTGACGACGCGAAGGGGCGCGCGCTGCTGCTCGGCGACGCCGCCGGACTCTGCGGCGCGGCCACCGGCGGCGGCATCTATCCCGCCCTCATCAGCGGGCGGCTGGCAGCCCATGCCGTCGCGAACGAGCTGCTGAACGGCGTACATGACGCGATCCGGAAGTATCAACGCGATCTCCCACAGGCTGCTCGCCTCGGGCATTACCTGCAGATCGAAGACTGGCTGCGCTGGGTGCTGGACCGCATGGGCTCGAATACCGACGTGGCCGCACTGTACAGCTTACTCGGGTCAGGGGAAGGGAAGCGGGTGCTGCAGAGTGCGTTGCTTGAGACGCCGATCATTGGCATGGATAGTGGCTTCTTCAGCCTGCTGCGGAGCCTACTGAGCAAGCATCCCAGCGTCTACGGCTCGGCCATTCGCATGGCATGGCAGCGCGTCACCACACGAGCGTAGCGCCCAGCCGTGCCGCGCAGCGCCGGTAGAAGTGGTGGGGACAGGCGACAGCAGACTGTCTGTCCCCTACGCGTGCTGCTACTCGACGAGGACGTACTTCTCGAACCAGCCCAAGATCTCGCCCCATAACCTCCGCACCGCGCTCGATCTCCTCGCCACAGGCCACGTCCGCGTCCATGACTTCATCACCCGCCTCCTCCCGCTTGCCCGCTTCACCGAAGGTGTCGCGCGCTTCACCACCCGCCAGGCCCGCAAAGGCTACTTCACACTACGAGACACCGTTAGCAAGTGAGTGCTCCGTATGGTACAGTGGAGCGAGCAAGCATATGAACATAGCGATAGATGTGCATAAGTGCGGCTAGCACAACCCGGGAGACACCCCAGGTAACCTGCGGTCAGGAGAGTGAGTGTGGCGACGTTCCACGACATCATGCGCGACAAAGCGCAGGTGCGCGACAACCTCTATGGCGATCCCGCGAAGCTGGGGGCGCGCGTGGACCTCCAGCGGCGCTTCAGTGTCAACCCCCAACCCATCGCCGACTGGGAACTGGGCCTGGTGGATCTCTCCGGCATCCAGCAGGCCCTGGATGCCGGTTGCGGGACCGGCGCCTTTCTCCTGCCACTCGCTCGGCGGCTCACGCCTCGGGGCGCTACTGTGATCGGACTCGATCTGTCGGAGGGGACCCTCGGCCAGGCGCGAGCGCGTGTGCAGGCTGAGAGCCTGCCGGTGGACTGCGTCATCGGCGACGTGGAGGCGCTGCCATTCGCCGATAGCTCGTTTGATCTGGTGCTGGCGAACTACATGCTCTACCACGTGCCCGACCTGGACCAGGCCATCGCCGAGTTGCGGCGTGTCCTGCGCCCAGGGGGGACGCTCCTGGCCGCGACCAACGGGCAGGGCCACATGCGCGAGCTATGGCAGTTGGAAAAGCACGCCTTCATTCACGCGGGTGTCTCGCCGCAGACGGTTGCTGCACTCATGGAGCGAGGACGCGCAGCCGGGGCGCTGTCGTTCCGGTTAGAAAATGGCGAACAGTGGCTGCGCCGCTCCTTCACCGACGTGCGCCTGGAGCGCTATCCTGACGAGCTGCGCGTGACCGAAGTCGAGCCGTTGGTCGCCTACTTTGCCAGTTTATGGTCGCTGGATCAGATGGTCGAGGGTGCGATGGCAACACCTCAAGATCAAACCCTGCTGCATACAAGGGTCGTGGACAGTTTTCGCGCCATCGTCCAGGAGCGGATCGCAACGGATGGCGTCGTGCGCATCGCCAAAGACACCGGAGCATTCGTCGCCCGCTGAGGTCGGCCAGTACGGGCGTTCACCAACTTGACTTCGTCTCTGGAGTACCACGTCAGGAGGACATCACATGCTGTACAACATACTGACCTATGTAGGCTTTGGCATCGTGCTCGTGGGCCTTCTCGCTCTCCTCTGGTATCTTCAGCCCCGCAAGCTCTCATCCAACCCGGAATCCGATGGCGATCTACGCCTACCTTCCGATCGCGCCCGCCAGGATGCGTATCTATATCGTATGCAAACGACCGACTTTGGGAGAGGTTTCAGGTCTGCACCCACCCCGATCGAAGACCCTGCAGAGAAGGAGCGGCAAGCGCAACTCGGCCGATTCGACGATAGCGGCAAATAGTGCTCCAGCCCCATCACAGC
>DASVOW010000195.1:0-4441 GCA_036383155.1 Ktedonobacterales bacterium | reverse complement strand
CGCCGACTACACCTGGATGTATGTGCTTGGCGAGCGCGTGCCGGAGCGCATCGCGACACTCTTCAGCATCATCCGCGAGGCCCGCGACACCGGCACCGCACTGCTGCGCCAGCGCTTCGAGGCAAACGAGCGCATCGAGGGCTGGCAGGTGGATGATGCTGTGCGCGCCATCATCACCAACGCGGGGTACGGCGAGGCCTTCGTCCATCGTACTGGCCACAACATTGGCACAGCCGTTCATGGCAACGGCGCCCATCTCGACAACCTGGAAACCCACGACACGCGTCCTCTGCTCGCCAACACCGTCACCAGCATGGAGCCAGGTATCTATCTTCCTCACGAGGGCCTTGGCCTGCGCACCGAAGTAGACATCCTGCTATTGCCGGGCGGTATCGAGGTCACCGGCGTCCCCGCCCAAGATCAAGTGATCGCACTCCTGGCTTAATGCACTAGAAAGCGGGCGAATGCTTCGATGTCGAGGATGTCGGCTGGGACCGGGAGCCATTCGCCGACAGCGCATCCATACTCGAACTTCGCTTGCTCCTTGGCCTCCCCAACATCTGGATGCCATGTATCTCCCGCAAAGGCTCCATCTGCGGCATAGCGGTATAAGTAGATGGAGCCTGATGGATCCTGTATGAGGATGAGCACCCTTGCTATGGGCATCAGTTGTCGCTGGTCAATCCCTCCGGTCAGTTCCGGCGGCAATCCCACAAACTGCCGATTCAGCAAGTCAGGCGAAGCCTCTCCAAGGATGACATATTCCAGTAGTGCAGTGGATGCATGGGCTGCGTCCCCTAGTCCCGTATGTTCGGTCCGGTCGATCTCGTCTACACAAGCGATGGTAAGTCCCTCGCCACAGCGAACTGTTAAGGCCAAGTCTGAGGTCCATGCCTGTGCCGCTTGGCAGCCACATCCAAGTAGCAGTCCAAGTAACACTCGTACATCTATGCCCGCACCTTACACCGCAGCCAGAAACCCACTTGACGATACAGCCCGCGAATTACTCGATGGGCGCCGTCGCACGAACAACACGACCACGAGGCAGACGAAACACGCCACAAGCAGGACCACGCTCTGCAGATGGACCCGATCAGATGTTTCGATAATCTGCCAATGCCATCTTTGCTGAACGGCATACGGCCAGCTTCGGCAGCCTGGGCATGGCCCAGCCATATATCGCTGGTACGCCCCAGTCGCAGATTGCCCCAGCAAGAACGCCCAACCACCCAGTATGAGCGGCGCCAACGGCGACAGCCAGCGCAATTGCCCGCCACTTCGATACCGCACCAAAACCATCCCAACCGCCTCAACAACAAAGACGCAGGCAATGAGATAATCAACACTCGACCACGACAAGAGTTGCGCCAGGTATGCATCTACATTTCCCGGCATGGGGCTGCCCTTTCATACTCACCGCTCGCCGCGCTTAATCTCGCTCTCTGGCTTGAAGCGCAACGCCGACCACGCCTCATCAATGGCGACATTCGTCACCGGCCCCCACCCGCTTGGCTGCACGATCGCCCACAAGGAGTCGCGATTCAAGTCATTCGGCCCGCGCCTCGCTCTCTTCTCCCACGCGATCCACAAGGCGCCCCCCTCGCGCACCGCTTCCGTCGCCTGCCGCAATGACCGCTCCAACTCCGCCCGATCGCGCACAAACAGCAACACCACATCATGCTGCCCCGCTGGTTCCGTGGCAACCCGCACGCCATCCGGCAGCACGCCAAACAACTGCTGATAGCCCTGAGGTGCATTCAACAGCAGGAGCGTGCTATCCCTGGAAATACGCAGCTTCTGCGCGACTCCCTGAACCGCCATACGCGCCTTCCCTTCCAACATACCGCCCGTTTCACGAGAGCATATACTCTTGACTATGAAGAATGAAATCGAAGCCTGCCTCATCAAGTATATCGCAGACGAATGGCGCTCGCTCCGTTCAGATGAATGGGCCACCAGACGCGACTACTCCGCGCGCTGGGGAAGCCACACTCGACACGTACTGGAATCCTCTACCCAAGGAACGCTGGCCTTGGGGCGTCTGGATACGCCAGCACGACCCATTGCCAGCAAGCGCACCGGACATCGACGAGCTCCCGACACCACTGCGCAAAGCCTGGTTCTTGAGCGAAGATGGCCTGCGCCAAATGAATCCCTGGTCATTCCTCCGCTTCTGGACGGTGCAGGGCATACGCCCATGGGCCGCGCCCGACTTCCACGTCGAAGACGTGGCATTCGCGCGGCCGCGCTGGCGCATCGGCTATGCCGCCTTCGCTGAGATCACAGGTTCAGATGAGCTCTACGTAGAGACAGTCTGGGGAGGCCTGTGGGCACGTGGCCGGCTCGTAACGACAGCCGGCAACTCCTTTCAGGAAGTACGCACCCTCTGGATAGCATGATCAGCACACGCCCTGCGGCTCACGCATTCTCCCACGCCTGCGCTAGCACGTCACGATAGCGATCCAGCCACAGCCAGAATGTATCGGCCCACTGCAGCCGGCCAAGCGCTTCCTCCTCATCAGGAGGAGCATCGAAGTCATCAGGGAAAATCAAATCCTCCGCGATCCCATTGGCAAAGACGGCCGGGAACGCCAGAGTCAGCGCATCGCCGAGCAGTCGCGCCTCTCCTTCAGCGGGCGGCGCCTCGCGCCCATATGCCGAGAGGAAGCGATTAGTGCTGAGAATGTCGAGGCCATCATCCACCAGCGGTGGCGTCACGCCCTCTCCGTCATCCCAGCGCACGCCGGCGAAGTAGAGCAGACTATATCCCACCTCGTCGATGCGGCGCTGCCAGTGCGAGGCATCGAAATCATAGATGGCGCTCACGCTCGAGCCATCAAACGCCAGATTGTGCGCATGGTAATCGCCATGAATGTGCAGCTCAGGTGGCCGCGGCTGTGCCTCCAGCGCCTCCACCGCTGCATCCAATCGCTCGGCGCACGCTTCCGCTACACGTGCGAGACCCGCACGGATGGCCTGCGTCAGCGCCCCACCCTCTGCTTGCTCCTGGATCAGATTGCAATACGCCTGCGCGATAGCGGCAGAAGACCGCTCCAGTGGCCAGACATGCGGTTCCCACCGAAAATCTGCCGACGCCTGATGCAGCTGGCCGAGCGTGGCTGCCGCTGCCTCGATGCGCTCCTGATAAGCAGGGCCGCCCGTGACAAGGCGCTGGCCGTCCAGCCAGTCTTGCAGCTCATAGATGCCATCCTCGACCACCGCATAGGTATGCCCCTCAGGTCGCTGTAATAGCGACGGTATCGGCAACCCCTGCGCTCCCAGGTGTCGCATAAACGTATGGCGATAGAGCGTATCGTTCTCGGTGAGGTCCGGCGGCTGGCGGCGCAAGACATAGCGCTGATCGCCGATCTCCATTATCGGGCGCGAGACCTGCTCCAACCCCGTAGTAATGAAACCGATCACGCGCCAGTCACCGGGCCGCAACCCCCAGTACGACATCACCTCAATCGCGTTATCTTCCAACATGACCACCTGATCGGCCATCGTCCACGCTCCTTTGCCGTTTCATCGCATCACTGCATGCCCGAAACCCGCGTGCCCTCAAACGATTGTACCCCAATACGGGCGTTTCACTTGTTTATGAACCCCTCGATTCATCTTCCTTAGGCTGCTCATCATCCTTCCACCATAATAGCAGTGCTGACATCTCCTTGGAGCAATATGCCCAGGACCCGACTTCCCTCCGCCAGCGACAGTTCGAAAGGGAGAGCCGGTGGAAGCTGACCAACGAGCAGTTGCGGAGGCCTCCCCGACTGCGGATTGGTGTAGCGCGCAGCAATCAACTTCATCGCAAGCTCGCGGAAGGTTGCGTCATCATTTGCGCTCGCGTCGGCGTGCATGTGTGTCGGCTGTATGTCACGCTCGTCCATGTCCGCCTCCCTGGGTGCGCGTCGCCAATTGACGGCATCACACGGTGATGCCATTTATCGTCTGACCAGTTATGGTATGTCACGCCTACTTGCGTCGGTGGTCATTGTATTCCCACCCGATAGTACTGGCAAGGAGCGCCCCACTCCGCTGTCGGTTGTATGTGGCATGCATCGTGATGAGGTTGTGTTGCCGGGAGCCCGCTCCCGCTTTAGCAACCGAGTTGTCGAGCATAGCACGAGAAAGGTCGAACGTTGCCCTCTACAGGTGATCCCCGTCTCTATAGTCCACAAGCACCCTCCAGTGCAGGCACACCAACTCCAGCCTCCAACAACAATCCAACCACCAGCCATACTCCACACTTCCCACAGCAGCGGCTCGTCTTCGTAGACGGCTTACGAGCGCTGGCGGCGCTCTATGTGGTAGTCCACCACGCGTGGCTGGAGATCTGGCCGGTAGATTACAACCGCTTTCCATCTGGTTCGCTCGCCGTCCTGACGAATTGGATGGGCTATGGACATTTCGCGGTCAGCGTCTTTATCGTCCTGTCCGG
>DASVOW010000194.1:0-2951 GCA_036383155.1 Ktedonobacterales bacterium | reverse complement strand
GTGCAGGCGGCTATCGACTACACACGTAACAATATCACCAAGCGCGATCCATTTCGCGTGGAGCCGATGAGCGCGACCCGTGGAAAGATCATGATCAACGGTAACTCTGCTGGCGCGCTTGGCTCGATCTTTGGGGGCTTTACTGTCGCGGCGTGGTATCCGATTACACCATCTACCAGTCTGGTCGATGCGCTCACTGACTACGCGAAGCAGCTTCGCATCGATCCCGAGACGAAGCAGCCGACCTTTGCCATCGTCCAAGCCGAAGACGAGATCGCGGCTATCGGCATGGTGGTGGGCGCCGGCTGGGCTGGCGCTCGCGCTATGACCTCGACATCCGGCCCAGGTCTCTCGCTGATGACCGAGTATGTTGGATACGCCTACTTCGGCGAGATTCCGGCCGTCATCTGGGACATCATGCGCATGGGGCCAAGCACGGGTCTGCCAACGCGTGTCTCGCAAGGCGATGTGCTGATGGCGTACTACATGGGGCACGGTGATACGCGCCATGTGTGCTTGCTGCCTGCCAACATGGAGGAGTGCTATGAGTTTGGCTGGCGAGCTTTCGATATCACCGAGCGTTTGCAGACGCCGGTTTTTGTCTTGAGTGATCTGGATCTCGGCATGAATCTCTGGATGAGCGAGCCGTTCGCTTATCCTGACAAGCCGATGGATCGTGGCAAGGTGCTCTCCGCCGACGATCTGAACCGACTCGGTGGCTTCAACCGGTATGAGGATGTGGATGGCGACGGCATTGGCTATCGCACGCTACCTGGCACCGATCACCCGCTGGCGGCGTACTTCACGCGCGGTAGCGGCCACAATAAAGAGGCTCAATATACCGAGCGCGCCGACGAGTGGGAGGCCAACCTTGCCCGGCTCGCGCGCAAGCATGAGCACGCACGCAACCTCGTGCCGACGCCGGTGATCGACGAAGTTGAGGGCGCGGAGATCGGGCTGATCGCTTACGGCTCGACCGATGCGGGCATCGTGGAGGCTCGTGATATGCTCGCCGCTAAGGGTGTCAAGACGAGCTACCTTCGCCTGCGCGCTCTGCCGACGACGGTCGAGGTGGAGCAGTTCATTAGCCGTTATCCGCGCACCTATGTCGTGGAGAATAACTTCGATGGACAAGTGCGGAGCATCCTCCAGAGCGAGGTGCCGGCGCATGCCGCCCAACTCATCTCGCTCAGCAAGTGCGACGGTCTGCCACTGACTGGCCGCTGGATCGCACGGTCCATCCTGGAACAGGAGCAATAAGTCAATGGCGATTCAAGAACCACCGGCCCAGAGCGTCAATCTGATCGGCCTGACGCGCAATGATTACAAGGGTCGCCCCTCTACGCTCTGCAAAGGCTGTGGGCATGATTCGATCTCGGCGCGTATTATCTCGGTGGCGTATGATCTTTCGCTTAAGCCGACCCAGGTGATCAAGCTGAGTGGCATTGGCTGCTCCAGCAAAACGCCCGCGTATTTCCTCAACCAATCGCATGGCTTCAATAGCCTGCATGGTCGTATGCCATCTATCGCAACGGGTGCGACGCTGGCGAATCGTACTCTGACAGCTATCGGCGTGAGCGGGGACGGCGACACCGGCAGCATTGGCATTGGCCAGTTCAAGCATATGGTGCGCCGCAACGTGCCGATGGTGTATATCGTTGAGAACAATGGCGTGTATGGTCTGACGAAGGGCCAGTTCTCGGCGACGGCAGATGAGGGCCAGGAGCTGAAGTACGCCGGGCGCAATGAGCTGCCTCCGATCGATGTGTGCCTTGAGGCGCTGATCGCCGACTGCGGCTTTGTGGCGCGCTCCTTCGCAGGGGATCCACGGCAGGTGGAGGCGCTGTTGAAGGCGGCACTCAGCCATCGGGGCACGGCTGTGATCGACATTATCAGCCCGTGTGTCTCGTTCAATGACCACGAAGATTCCACTAAGAGCTATGCGTGGGGTAAGGCGCACGAGGAAGTCGTCTCTGACTTCAGCTTCGTCCCCGCACGCAGTGAGATTACGGTGGACTATCAAGAGGGCGAGTCGGTGAGTGTCGAGATGCACGACGGCTCGCTGTTGCGCCTGAAGAAGCTCGACAACAACTATGATCCGACGGATAAGTATGCCGCGATGCGCCTGCTCGAGGATGCGCACCTCAAGCAGGAGTTCATCACTGGCCTGCTCTACGTCAATGAGGGCAGGGCATCTTTCCCTGAGGTGGAGCGTTTGCCCGAGGCGCCACTCGCCACACTGCCGGAGGCGAAGGTGCGTCCGTCCCAGGACGCGCTCAATAACCTGATGCGCAAGATGATGTAGCGTTTCGAGGCGATAGTGCGAGGCATACCCTGCAAGCTGTGGGGTATGCCTCGTTTTTTGTGTGATGTCGCTGCGATATCGCCGTGAGATCCGATCGGGACTTCATTGGGTGGGCTATTCGTATATGCGACGTCGCCTTAGCAACCATACCAGTAGGGCGATGGCGAGGCTGCCAGCGATCAGTGCGGCGAGTGTCCAGAGGTAAATGATGTGGTAGGAGGCCCGGGTCAATCCCAGCCCGAAGAGTGGGAAGAGCACGATCATGGCCGCGCTGAAGAGGCCAGTGTCGAACGAGAGCACAGTCGCTCGCTGAGCGTCCGGGCTGCGCTCGTTCAGATAGCGGCTGATCGCGGGCGTCAGCACGGCGTCGGCCGAGTGGAAGAGCAGCAGGAAACCAACGACGCCGAGCAACGGCTGTTGCGCACTCATGGCGGCTAGCCCCAGCGCTTCGGATGCGACAAAGATCGTCAACAGCCAGGACTGTGGTAGGCGATGGATGATGCGCGGCGCCAGTGAGGCGAAGAGCGAGTCGGGCACGATGGCCAGCGCGAAGATGATGCCGATGGCGCTGAGGGAGAATCCCAGTTCGTGGAAGTAGAGCTGGGTGTAGTAGCCGAGTGTGGTGAAGACGCTCGCCGTGAGTCCT
>DASVOW010000193.1:0-5320 GCA_036383155.1 Ktedonobacterales bacterium | reverse complement strand
ACCTTGTCCGCTGGGGTTGCTCGGTGAATTCGTCAGGTTTGGCAGGTTGAATGCCGAAGTCCACGTCTGGTCCTGGTAAGATGCACCTGGTATCCTGTTTGTTCCCGAGGAGTTGCCTGGTGGGAGAGGGCCGCTCGTGCGTGGCATCACGGGAGGCGACTGCATGCCCATCCCCGATGGAGGGAGTGGCCCACTCGTGTACGGAGGGAGTGGTATCGAAGGAGACGCCGGCATCCCTATGCCCGAGCTCGCTGTAGTGCCCATCCGCGACGAGGGCAGCGGGCCGCTGGTAGAAGGCGTGAGTGGCGGGCGACTCGTGGGACCCAATGGGAGCGGACCACTCGTGATATTGGGCACGCTGGGCGGTCTACTTGCCGTGAACAGATCTGGTGGCAGGGGGTGCATAGGCGCATTCGAGCGTGGCAATGCCGACGTGGCGCGTCCCTTCATAACCGTTGGGTTTACGTAATTGCCCTGGTTTCCTGGCTGCGTCCCCCCCGTTAGTGGCAGAGAGAAGCTATTTGGCTGGCCTGGTAGTCCAAACGCCCCAAATGCCGGCATAGGCTGCGTTTCCTGATCCACAGTGGACTGTGCTGCGGGTAGCAGCGCCGGTCCGGGTCCTCGCGAGGCGTCGCCCAGGCGGAACGCGCCGATGGAGCGCAGTAGTGATGCCGCCAGCTCAACCAGCCGGTCCATCGACCCACGCATGTGCTCCATGCTCTCGCCTGTCTGCGAGGTAATCTGCGCGATACCAGACATCGAATGTGATACCATCGTAGCAGTGTCTGCCTGCTGTGTCGCAGTCTCGTTCATCTCGGCGATCGAGCGGGCGATGCGCTGGGTCACGACATCCATCGCTTGCAATGCCGCGCCTGCCTGGGTCGCCAGCTCAGATTGCATGACAATCTTTTGAGTGCTGTGCTCGATGGTCACGACGACTCCGTTCGTCTCGTTTTGGATGCCCCTGATGCGGGCGTGGATCTGTTTGGCTGCTTCGGCGCTGCTGTTGGCGAGGTTGCGAATCTCCTTGGCTACGACCGCGAATCCTCGTCCTTCTTCTCCCGCGCGCGCCGCCTCGATAGAGGCGTTCAGCGCGAGCAGATTGGTCTGGCTAGCGAAGTCGGAGACGAGTTGCACAATCTCGCCAATCTCCTGACTGCTCTCGCCCAGCCGCTTCATCTTCTTCACCGATTGAATCGCCATCTCGCGCACGGCGCTCATTCCCTCGGCAGCCCGTTCGGCGGCTTCACGTCCCACCTGCGAGATCTCGATGGCCTCCTGTGCCACTGCGCTCGCTTCGTGGGCCACCCCCGCGATAGTGCGCACGCTCATGGCCATGTTCTCCACCGCGCTAGACACATCGTAGATCTGCTGCACTTGATACTGCGCGTTCGCCGAAAGCTGCGTCGCGGAGTCGCGCACCTCGGCCGCACTGCCGCTCACCACTTCACCTGCCGTGCGCACGTCGGTCAACAGGCCGCTCAGAGTCTGGAGCACGGAGTTGAGCGAGTCTACCATCGGGCGGAGCGTATTGCCGCTCAGCTGCACACGCACGTCGAGGTTGCCCTGCCGCACCTGCTCCAGATGGAACAGTAGCTCGAAGAGTTGCGCCTCCAATGCCTGCCGCTCTTGCTCGCGCTCCTGGAAGAGCCGTGACGTCTCGATGGCGATAGCAGCCTGTCCGGCGAATAGCTCCACGATCTCGATGGTGTCGATGGCTGGCACTTTGCCGTCGTCGGGCTGGTCGAGCGAGAGAATGCCGAGCAGGCGGTCTTCTCGCGGGCTGACCAGCGGCACCAGGAGCACATCTTCCGGATGCCACGCGTCGGGGGCGCGTTGCGAGATCGGCAGAACGGGCGAGTAGACGGTCACGCCATCCACACCTTCGAGCAGATGCTTGTAATGATGGCTAATGAAGTACGAGTGGCTGATACAGAACTCCGGGCGCATCACGCCAAGCAGACGAGAGAGCGGTGGAGGCGACTTGAGGAGGCGCTGGTGTTCCGTGTCGGTCAGCCCGACACTCGCCACGACTTCGACGTATTCGTTTTTATCCCGCACAAGATTGAGTGCGGCAACCCCAAAGCCGAGTGTGCTGCTTACCGCCTCCACGACCTGCCGCAGGATATTTTCCAGCCCCATTTCGGCGCGCATCGTGGCGCCCAGGCGCATAACTTCCTTAATCTGGCGGGTGCGGCGTTCCAGATCGCGCTCCGTTCCACGTCGCTGTGTCCAATGTGGTCCCATTTCGTGCACCCCCTCGTCGGGCCGGTTACTCCAGTGTTCTCTCGGCCTGTTCGCTGCTCGCTTCATGCGCGGCCTGACGTGCTTCTACACAACCTGACGCCAAGCATAGCATACTGACCGTCAACGCACAATTGCCTGTGACAATCTGCCAGATATGCCTCTGCTTCGCCACTGCTTCAGAGTGTGCGCGCGTAGACCCACAGCGCGCCTTCGTATGGCTGCGTGTAGCCCGCGCCATTCATCGCATCGCGCAAGATCAGCAGGTCAGGCAGCCAGAGCGCCACACGCGACGACTCATCCTCGGCGGCAATCTCACGCAACACCAGCGCCAACCGGCTGATCCAGTCCGCCGCCCCATCGAGATAGCGCACCTCCAGGCGTGCGGGAGCGTCATCCTCTGTCGGCTGCGGCACGGCAACCGCCAACGACTGGATCGTGTCCCACTCTTCCAGCAGGTAGACCTCGCCGGCATCGAGATAGGCACGAAGCCCTGGCTCCGTCACTGCTCGCGCATGCCAGCCGATGAACTCCAGCCCACCGTTGAACGGCGCAAGATTCGAGTGTTCCAGCCAGCTCCAAATTCGCTCGAAATCTTCGGCTCCCGCGATAGTCAGGCGCAGCTCATCCGCTCCCTCGCCTGGAGCCATACCGTTGGCTGGCGGCGGAGCATCGTCCTCACGCTCGACGCGCGGATCGGTCCTTTCTACCTCGGACGTCTTCTCCACATCCGTGCTCGCCAGCTCTGAAGCCGTATCTTCCGCGCCATTATCGTCGAGCGCAAGTGCAGGAGCTTCATAGTGGATGACCTCGGCGACGCGCTTGAAGCCAAAACCCGTGATCAGGCCTTGCGAGGCGATGTTGTCGTGATCGGTGAAGAGCCGCGCGACCTTTGCCCCGCGCTCGCGTGCCGCGACCAGCGCTCGCGAGACCAGCACACGCCCCACTCCCCGTCGCCGCTGTGCCGGAGCGACCCGTATTCCCTCGAGCCATGCCTCGTCGTCGGAGAAGAGCGCGACATGGACCACCCCAATGGGGCGATCCTGTAACACGGCCACCAAGAACGCCCCGCGCTCGTCGTGTAGCCACTCCTCCCACACATCCTCGATATAGTCACCGCCTGACCACGTGTGCGCGCAGAACGCCAGCGCCGCCTCACGGTCCTCAGCGCGTGCCGGTCGCACATCCAACTGCTCAGGAGATTGTTGGCGCATCTCGCTCATTGGCTTCTACTCCGCTCTTCAATCCATCGTCTCATTGAGTTGTAGCATATTGAGCAGAGTGTGTATGCTGGCAGGCGGCAACACTCCCAGCCCACATGCCGCACACACCCTTTGCGAAAGGTAATTCTAGGACATCTTAGGGCGAGTCGATCAGCAGGTGGCAGGAGATACTGCGTGACCAAAGGAGTGGAGGGAGTCGCTTGCACAGTCACTATGGCGAGAGGTCACTAACGGGTGCGTGAGGAACCGGCCACTTTGGCCGTAGATAAACATAGGAGCCTTGCAGATTGCCTGCCTCCGAATAAAGTTGTGAGGTGTGTGCACCATGGAAGCAGCAGGACCACATCATGCGCTCTTCGCGCAGTCCAGCGACAGCCACGCCCCTGTGAAACGGCTGCATCGGTTGCAATCCCGCCTGACCAAACCGCCCTGGCTGCGGCCCCGCTATGTGCTGCTTGCGCTCGTCATCCTCTTGGTCGTCTGGTACACTGGGGCCTGGCGGCTTGTCTATGTGAACCTCACGCCTGGCACACAGGGAGGTGATGCCGCCATCACGATCACCACAGACCACTCCACTTACCTGCAGGATGAAGGACTCACCATCACCATCACGAACCACCTGTCCGTCTCGATCTATGCCCACGCTTGGGGCAAAGGGCCCGGCTTTTGGTGCGATATCGACGTCTATTCCGAACGGCGCAATGCCAGCGATCACTGGGAGGGTTATGTGGAGCTCGGCGTGAGCGCAGAAAATGCCTGCCAACAAACAGGATGCAGCGGTGTGGCCCCCTCGCCTAACCTCCCCCCTCCACCACCTGAGGTGATGGTGCTCGCACCAGGGGCCTCCTACACGCATCACTGGCTACCTAATGGCTACAATGGGGACGGACCGATGAACGATCCGGGCACGTATCGGCTCGTGTTTCGCTACAGCACAGACCCCTATGCCGCTGGCATCACCCGGCTAGGTTATCCCGATATGCCGGAACCGGGCACAGTTGGGCTCTTGTCACTTGCCACAGCCACCTCCGCTCCGGTGCGAGTGATAGACGATGGCTTGCGCCCGCCGCCGTACCACTGCACTGCGCCGTGAGCGAGGGTGTGCATTACAACTTGCTTCCACGAATGCGACGTACTGTGGCAAGAGGGACGGTATAGACTCTGATGCAACGCGCAAATAGCGAGGGATGAAATAATGTCTGAATTAACGCTTCTGACACTTTTCACCATGGCCTGTGTCACGCCTGTCCTGCTTATAACTTGTACCATCTTTCTTGTCTCTGGCATTCGAAGCCTGCGGAGATGGATACGTGCAGATAATAAAGGGATCTTGGAGCTCGTTCGGTCAGGTGCTGCAGTCGTCTCCGGTATCTGCCTTGATGCTGGGATTCTCATCTCTGTAGTGTTTATAAACGCCTGTGACGAGTCATCGATTTTCTTTTCTGCTCGTTTGTGTGAACCCCGAATAGCAGACGGTGGGAGCAGTATTGTTGGCTATCTCGCGTTCGTTGGCGCCATTTCGGGGTTGGTAGCTTTGGCGTTGTGGATCAAACGAATGGCTCTACAAAGATGAGCTTGAGATGCGGCTATCGCTGCCACTACGAAACATCTGGTGAGCACGATGCTGGCGAGCGGCGCAACCACGACGGTGATGAAGGAGTCCTAACAGAGTGAGCGGGTGTGGAGTCCTTGGCATGTTCGGTTGCCCTGCACTTCAATCCAGCGTCTCATTGAGTTGTAGCATAATTGTACAGTAGCCCAATTTTTCATGGCGATCTGGTCTGCAATCCGTTGGCATATCATAGAGGTGAGGGAATATTCATGGGACATTGGGGACCAGGCATCTTCGATGA
>DASVOW010000192.1:0-5208 GCA_036383155.1 Ktedonobacterales bacterium | reverse complement strand
GCATATGTACTTCAGAGCGGAACGAGAGAGCGATATGTGTCGCCTGGCTGTGACACGGTGTGGCGCGCCTCAGGGTACCAGGAGGGGGATAGTGGAGTTATGGTGAGCGCCGCGGAGAGCATCGGGAGCGCAGGGTTCATCGATGAGTATCTCGCCGAATTCGAGCCTATGGCACTCGATAAGCTCGGCTCCTCACAGACATTGACGTTGACCCTGCCGAGTATGCGATCTGGTGGATCGCCAGCAGGGCCAGGAGTCGCCATCGCGGGGCCGTGGGAGGTTACGCTCCAGATAACGCCGCAATTGGGGAGGTCGATCACATTCGACCAGGCGCTGGTGGTGCATGATGGCGTGGCAATGCAACCGCTCCAGCAACAACTTATCGATGAGCGCTTTGGTTTCCGCCGAAATCGCCTTCCAGACTGGATGTTCCACGAATTGTCGCCGATAGTCTATACACGCGAATTTGGGCTTCGCCGTGTGAATATGGCCGTTCTTGATCACATGATCCGATCCGCATCGTGGACAGATTGGCATCCTCTATTCCTCACCTCTCGCCTCCCTGCCATTCTACACTACTACCCCTTGACTACCCCTTGAGGATTACCCGGAAAACTGGCAGGTCGCCACCATTAATTTCAATGCGGCCTCCTTGCCTCTACTCTCGGCGCTCAAGTTCGTCGGGCGTTGGGCGTTGGAAGAACGCAATCCATGGCTTCATCATCGCTTCGGGAATATAGAAACTTGTTTGCGAAGGCTGCGAATTTCTTACCGCAAGCCGATGCATCAACTCATCCGCCGATACATCGAGAAAGTGTACTTCGCTGCTGGCCCCAAGCTGCTTCGCTCGAGACCGATAGTCTTCGCGTTCCTCTCGTGCCCAGAAGCCGAAATCGAGGATTACATTCGTTCCCAATTCAAGCGCTCTACTTGCGATGTTCCAAAGCATCGCTTCAATTAGACCATGCCGAGCATCATGTTCTGGCTCCTCAGCATCTTGACCGAAGAGACGTACGTGCCATTCATCGGTTGTCAGTCGAAGTGCCGATTGCTCACGCTCAAGCTTCTGCGCAAGCGTGGTTTTTCCCGAGCAAGGAAGTCCAACCATCAAATGGAGAGTCGCCACACTTACTACTCCTAGAGTTGGTAGTGCTACAATTGTAGCGGTGAATCTGGATAGGATCAGCAAATCATCGATACTTCAGTTTATGCGTACCACTACCTATTTATCACTACCGAGCATGGCGCGCCTGGATGATGTCCGTGGTATTAGTTGTGGGCTGAAATTGCCTGCTCGATGGCGGTTCGGAATGCGGTGGGCAGCATGATACCACGGGATAGCTCGCCGCTTTCCGGCCAGTAGACTTCTGTCACGCAGTGGTAAGAATTATGCTCATGCAGAGATTCAGGTGGCCCAATGGCGTAGGAAATTGCCGATGCTGCCAGGGGCGGTGTACAATGCGGCCAGATGTGCGGGTAGATAGAAGCCAAGGGGTGTAGACTCGCACAAGCAACTTGCTTGCTGGTAGGCTGTGTGGTGCGTTATCGCATATGTCAGTGAGCCGGCGGGCGAGTGTGCGGTGAGTCTGCGGTGCGGTACGATGTGTTTTACGGATAGACGTGCGTACTGCAGGATGTCCGGTGTGTATCTATCCATTCGCTCTGGTCGAAGAAGGACGGAGTATTGGCGTGACAAAGAAGATTCTGGTTGCTGACGACGATGCTTCGATTGCTGATCTGCTAGCCCAATCGCTTAGCGAGGAAGGCTATGTGGTTCATAAGTCTACACAAAGCTTGCGCTTCTATGATGCTGTGCGGGAGTATCAGCCTGACTTGATCCTGCTCGACCTGATGATGCCGTATTTGGAGGGAGAGGACGAGCTGCGGTTGATGAAGCTCAGCCCAGAGACGTCCAACATCCCGGTTATCGTCGTCACGGCAAAAGCTGATGTGAATAAGGATGAGCCAACGTTGCGCCAGCTTGGCGTGCTCCATATCGTGCGCAAGCCGTTTGACTTGAATCAGCTCATCACGCTGGTCAAGCAGACTGTGGACTAGCGGATGCCTGTAGAGATGGCATGCCATCTCGTGTGAGCATGGCGAACTGGTGACGGGGAACCCCAATGTAGGGTGTCGAGCATATTGTCAGCGTAGAGCTCAGCCGGAAGTATACCGGGACTGAGCGATGAGCATATGCAGTGCGTCAGTGGGAGGGGTAGCGTGGCAGAAGTGACAGAGCAAGCGGGGCAGAACGGCGCGTCGGGTGGGCGCGTGCGGATCGCGCTGGACGCGATGGGCGGCGACTATGCGCCGGGCGAGGTGGTGCTCGGCGCGGTGCAGGCTGCGCGCGAGCAGGGCGTCGGCGTGCTGTTGGTGGGTCCTGAAGATCGAATCCGCGCCGAACTGGCTCGTCACGAGACGACCGGCCTCGATCTGGAGGTCGTCCACACGGACGAAGTGATTGGCATGGACGAGCATCCCGCCGAGGCTGTGCGTGCCAAGCGCCGCAACTCTATCACGCTCTGTCATGAGCTTGTGCGCGACGGTAAAGCCGCTGGGGCCGTATCCGCTGGGAATAGTGGGGCCGTCTTGGCTGCCGCGATCTTTACCCTGCGGCGGATTCGCGGCATTGATCGCCCGGCATTTGGTGGGGTCGTTCCCGCTGCCGGTGGGCGGCAATGCATGGTCATCGACATGGGCGCGAACACGGATTGCAAGCCGCCCTACCTGCTGCAGTTCGCGGTGATGGGCTCCGCGTATATGCGCAGCGTCTTTGGCGTGGAGAATCCTCGTATCGGCCTCCTATCCAACGGTGAGGAGGAGACCAAGGGCGACCAGCTGACGCAGGAGGCACATAAGCTCATCAAAGCCGCCGCTCCAGGGGCAGGCCTGAACTTCATCGGCAATGTCGAGGGGCGCGACATCAATGCGGGCGTGGTCGATGTGGTCGTCTGCGATGGCTTCGTCGGCAATGTCGTGCTCAAGCTGAGCGAAGGTCTTGCCAAGATGCTGCTCGATACGATCAAGAAGGAGCTGACGTCGGGCATCGTCTCCACCGTTGGTGCAGCGCTGGCGAAACCTGCTTTTGACCGGGTGCGCAAGCAGCTCGACTATCAGGAGTACGGGGGTGTGCCGGTGCTCGGCGTCAACGGCGTCTCGATCATCTCGCATGGAAGCTCGCGGGCAAAGGCGATCAAGAACGCAATCCGGGTCGCACGACAGGCGGCAGACGCGCACTTGCCTGAGGTGATTGCCCTGGGGGTCAAGGGCTTTGACACTCAGCCCGCTCTCACGACGGCAGGTGAGTGATCGACAGGAGTGAAGACGCGATGACCAGGGCGGAGATGCCGTCGGAGCAGCAGGCGCGTCTCACAGCGCGTAGCGGCGCGGCCAAGAGACAGAGCATACACGCTCATGGAAATGGCCGCCAGCAATCTGAACGGCACCAGCAACCTGAAAGCGATGGTCCGGCGGGGCAGGCTGTGCGTGACGGTATTCGTGAGGCGGGCATGGTGGATGTTTCGGGCGAACGCGGTGAATTGGGGGCACTGGCTGCGGCGCTCTTCCCCGCGCGTGAGGAACTGCCTAGAGTGCCACAGCAGGCGCGCAGCCGCGAGAAGCGCGATGAGATTCTGAAGGCGGCGGCGGCCCTTTTCGTCGAGCGTGGCTATGCGGGCACGACGTCCGATGATATTGCCGCGGCTGCAGGTGTGAGCGTTGGCACGTTCTACAACTACTTTCGCAATAAGCGGCAGGTGCTGGTGACACTGGTGATCGCGCGGCTCGAGGATATCTTTGGCAATCTGCAACTCGCTCGCCTGGATTTCTCGCTCGGTTACCACCATCGTGCTATCATCCGTGATGCCATCGCGGCGGCGATGGGTGGCAGCCAGCAGGGGCTGCGGCGCGTGTGGATGGAACTGATGTCGTTGGAGCCGGAGCTGGTGCCGTACCAGCAGATCATCCGCCGCTATGTGCTGACGCAGCTCGAAGCGAACCTGCGGGCGGCGCGTGACAAGGGCGAAACATGGCCTGACCTGGATGTGGAGGCGACGGCACTGGCGATCTTCTCATTGCTCGATACGATTGGCATGCGCCACGACGCCGACCAGCAGATCAGCGCCGAACGGGTGATCGCGACGTTGACCAATTTCGTTTATCGTAGCGTCTTCCCGCCGGATGCCAGCGAAGTCGCCATGACATCCACCACGACGAGGGAGAAGGACGGCGCTTGATGGCTATGCAGAACATCCCCAGTCGCTCGGAGATCGATCCACTGCAGCAGGCGACTGCGCTCGTCGAGCGCTGGCATGGCGGTGCGAGCGAGGAGACACGCGACGAGCTCGCGATGGAGGAGCCGCTAGAGATTCGTGCGACGAGCAGGCCGGACGGTGGTGTGGCGACGGCGGAGGTGACGGAGACGCTGGCGGTGATCATGCGCACGCCAGGGCAGGACGATGAGCTTGCCGCGGGATTCCTCTATGGTGAGGGACTGCTGATGGGCCGCCATGAGCTAGTCGGGCTGCGGCCAGGGAGTGACGCCGATGGTCTGCCATCGGATAACGTGCTGGAGGTGGTGACGGCGCCGGTCGTCGATCTGGTGGATCGTATGCATGCGTCGGGCTATTCGCGCCAGTTTGCGGTGAATGCGAGCTGTGGTGTCTGCGGCAAGAATAGTGTGGCGGCAGCCTGTGCTACGTTGCCGCCGCTCCCGCGCGATGGCTTCTCCGTCAGCCCTGCAGTGCTGTATGGCTTGCCAGAACGTTTGCGCGCCCGCCAGCAGGTCTTTTCCCATACGGGTGGGTTGCATGGCGCGGGTATCTTTGACGCGTCTGGTGCGCTGCTGGCATTGCGCGAGGATATCGGGCGGCATAATGCGGTGGACAAGCTGGTGGGTCGCGCGCTGCTCGACGATGGCTTGCCACTGAGCGAGCGCATCCTGCTGGTGAGCGGGCGGCTCTCATTCGAGATCGTGCTCAAGGCGGCTGCGGCGCGCATTCCGATCATTGCCGCAGTGTCTGCGCCATCGAGTCTGGCGGTGGAACTGGCGGAGGCGAGCGGCATCACGCTTGCGGCGTTCCTGCGCGGCGAGCACGTCAATGTCTATACGCATCCCTGGCGTATACGGCTGGGGGGTAGTGACTTGGCTCAGAACGGCTAGGGTGCTGTGGGCCTGTCGACGTTAGTGAGCGGGGGCGCCCGGGTCAT
>DASVOW010000191.1:0-1597 GCA_036383155.1 Ktedonobacterales bacterium | reverse complement strand
CAGATATTCTTCTCGATCAGGATGACGGCAAACTCGACCTCCCACTTGAGCTGCCAGTTCTCGTGGAACGTGCCCTTCTTGTGGCCGTAGACGCGGTGCGGCTTGCCCCACTCGATCCCTAGCAAACGCAGGCGATGCAGCAGTTGGCTTTTTGCGCGGTCGCCGTCCTTGCGCAGATCGAGCTCCAGCGTCTTGATCTCCGGCGTGCGCTCCATCCGCAATCGCCGCGCCTGCATCTCCAGGTCGCGCTGCAGCGGAACAGCTGGCGCATCCGGCGGCACATCGCCCATCGCCTCGCCAATCTCCAGCTTCTCGCGAATGAGCTGCATCGGCGCCGTGTCACCGTTGCACAGCACCGTCTGAATCGCCTCGTGCAATTCCGCCATGCCCGCCATCGGCAGACCGCGCATCGCGGCAAGCGCATCCCCCAGCCGCACCGCCTCGATCACGCTAGCGGATGAGGCGTCGAGCCCCTGCTCACGCAACAAATGCGCTGCCAGCGTCACCCAGCGAATCGACAGCCGCTCGTCCGCGTCCCACAGATGCCCATACCACCCCGGCGAAGCGATGCCAGCGCCGTAGCCGCTGCGATACGACAGCCGCGAGTTGGTCCATGGAATCCACGTCGCCTCGACCTTGACGCGCTTGAGCCCGCTGAGCAGCGCCGCGTCCGCCTTAGCCTCCGCCCCATTGCCCAGAGTGGCGAGCGCCGGACCATGCCACGCCCCGCAGACCACGGCGATGCGCTGGAACCCTTCCTTCTGTGCGGCGCGGATCGTCTGGCGCATGTGCGCCTCGCGCTGCGCCTCCTCCTCGTCGCGTGGCGTGAGGTCCGACCGCAGCGCGCTCATCGCCTCCAGGATGCCCTCGAAGAGGCCGGTAGCTTCGCGACGCTGCTCGACCTGCTGCTCCCACCACAATTCGTGGTCGCTATACCCCGCCGCCTCCGACAGCATAGCAATCGGATCGGCTGGCGGCGCGGGCCGCTCCGCCACAGCCACGTTCGCGAGCCGGCTCGCCCGCTGTGCTTTACTATCTGCCGCTGCCGGAAGGTTTGGCGCGACCTCATCCACCGGCGTGCCGCCGTCGGGCGGCGTCTCCGGCTCCCTGGCAAGCTGGATCGCCTGTGGCAAATCCATGAACCGCGCTGGAACGCCGCGCGTCTGCGCATACGTCAGCGCCTGCCACTCCGGCGAGAAATGCGTGAATGGGTAGTAGACGGAGCGGCGCGGCTCATCGGGAACGTACAGCAGCAGCGCGACCGGCGGCTGCATCGCCTCATGCGTGAGCAGTGGCAGCGCCCCATGTGCATCAGGCGGCCCCTCCACGAGCACGATGTCCGGCTGCAATTCAGACAGCGCGGCTCGCAGTGCGCGCGCGCACCCAGGACCATGGTGGCGCACGCCAAAGATATGAACGTCCATGCTAGATCACCTCGTGGCAGGCCCGATACAGATCTTTCCAGCCACTGCGCTCTTTCACGACGGTCTGCAGATATTCGAGCCAGACGACGCGATCCTGCACGGGATCTTTGATGATCGCCCCTGTGAGTCCCGCCGCCAGATCGCCCGCGCGCAACGAGCCGTCGCCGTAGTAC
>DASVOW010000190.1:0-2289 GCA_036383155.1 Ktedonobacterales bacterium | reverse complement strand
GGAGTGCTCGCCCTGCGCTTGCCCTACCGCCCACCGTTTGATGCCGAATCCCTCCTCGCCTATCTGCGCCAGCGCGCGCTGCCAGGCGTCGAAGAGGTCACCGAGACATGCTACCGGCGTACGGTCGCGTTACCGCGATCTCGCGGCATCATCGAGTTGGAGCCGCTGGCCGGGGAGCACGCCGTCCTCTTGCGGGTGCGGCTCGACACGCTACGCGACCTCAGCATGATCGTAAATCGCTGCCGCCGTCTCTTCGATCTCGATGCGGCCCCCATGGCCATCGCCGGTATTCTCGGCTCAGATCCCCTCTTGGAGCCACTGGTCGCGGCGCGCCCCGGCTTACGTGTTCCTGGAGCCGTCAACGGCTTCGAGCTCGCCGTGCGTGCGATCCTTGGCCAGCAGGTGACGGTTGCCGGAGCGCGCACGCTCGCTGGCCGCCTCGTGGCCGCGCGTGGAGAGCCGCTTGAGCAGCCATCGGGAACCCTGACGCACTATTTCCCAACGCCACAAGCGATCGCTCAGTCAGATATGCAAGGGCTCGGCCTCACACAGGCCCGCATCGCCGCGCTGCAGAGCCTGGCCCGTGCCGTTGCCGGCCAACAACTCGCCCTCGATCCTGATGCCGACTGGCAGCGCACCACAACCCACCTTCAGCGTATTCCTGGGATTGGGCCGTGGACCGCGTCATACATCGCCATGCGCGCGCTGGGCGACCCCGACGCCTTCCCCGCAGCGGATCTCGGCTTGCGCCACGCCTGCGAGCGACGCGGCATAACCACACTCGATCCCCGGAGCATCGAGCGACGCGCCGATGCGTGGCGTCCATGGCGAGCCTATGCCGCCCACCATCTCTGGGCCAGCCTCCCACCTGCCGCACCCGCGAAGCAGCCACAACGCCCGAGACGCTCTACCCGCCACACTCTCCCTCTTGCATCGTCCTTTTGATCAGCGTCTTGGACGTTATGCTCACCTGCCATCCCGTCAAGAATGCCGTTCGAGCCACTCACGCATCTTGGCAAGCACTTCTGGAGGCCTTCCAGTTTCTGTTCTCGGTCCTCGTAGGCTAAAACCTCTGTCGTCTCTTGAAAGAAACTCGTCATCGTGTATCGTTGCCTTTGGCTCTTCCGCGCCTCACCTCATGCGCCGCGAACACATGAATGTGACCCGCTGAGCGGTGATATGATAGATTATCTCTCATCATGTCGCACCACTGCGCAGCGGAGGATACCTATGGACAACGCGCAGGAGAAACCCTATATCTTCCTAGACCCTGATGGCACGCAAACGCAAGAATTCGGCGCACTAGTCGTCGTCGCCGTACCGACAGGCGTTATATATGCGCATCAATGTGCCGGTCTCGCCACTGAGGAACGCGAGCTAGAGGGCTTTGCCGTGCCCATCGGTGGGCCGTCAGCCGCTCGCCCCCTCCGCACGTTCTTTGATCAGACGTTCCACGGCAATCCGCCTGTACCCGGCAACACTAGGAACACGATGCTCGGTCCCCGGTGGACAGATGCTCAGCTTGAGGAGTTGCAGGCACTCGTCGAGCAGATCCCCTTCTGGAAGACCTACTCACCTGACTCAGGCATGGAAGATGACCGTGCATTCCTCAAGCTGGACCTGGAGCGATTAGAGGAATTAACGGAGGCGTGGATTCCCGTGCAGACAGCATATGGGCGCGGTGTCCTCATCTTCGCCAATAGCGATTGAGGGTTAATGATAAACGTGCGTGCTAGTACGTGCATCGAGTGCACCAAGGGAAGTGCCTGCACCAGGAGCGCCCCATGATGCTCAAACGCGTGGCAGGCTCTGCAATTATAACGTGTCTCTACCCCACCAGTGCAGTGGGCCGTATCGGCGACCCCGTCACGCCGCGCATCTTGAGTGGCAGACACACAAACAAAAATTCATACACGCGATCCCGTGCCAGGTCTTCGAGCAGCAGATTCTCCATGATATAGATTCCATGCCGCACCAGCAAGATCAGATGTCCCGGAAAGGAGACCCCCATGTCAGGATCGACAACACCAACCGTATCCCACGCCACATGATCGGCGCCAACCGCCCTCACCCCCAGATCCGCGAGCCACTGGGAACCATCCGCGCGCACACCCCCACCCGCTAAATACGCTGCTGCATCATTCCAACGGGCTCCATTCCCCGTTCGCACTAGCACCACATCCCCTTTCTGGATCGCCACCCTCTGATGCTGACAAACAGCTTCCAGGTCCTGACGCGTGATCGGCTTGTCGGTCTCTATCCATTCGACCCCATGGTATCCCGCGACGT
>DASVOW010000189.1:0-7601 GCA_036383155.1 Ktedonobacterales bacterium | reverse complement strand
CAATGGAACGCAACTCCGACTCATTGCACGCCTGCTTGCCGGTGCGTGCAATTTTAGCAGGCTGGCTCATGTGAGAGTACGCGAAGAACAAGCAGGCGTATGGAGTGCGAAGCCTCCGTGAAAACAGCGTGCAGAGGTCTGGCTCTGGGTGCCACGTAGATATGTGCGTTTATCTGTGAAAGCTGCCAAGGAAGCGTTTTAGGGAAACCGGGATCGAATGGGTGCGACTGCGTCTGGGTGCGGGAACGATGTGTGCGCTGAATGCGATGAGGGATAACTGCTCGTGATAGGCGCCTGCGACTGTGTTATGTGTAGATGTACCATAGCCTGCTTGTGCGTGGCCATGGCCATAGTGTCCAAAGAGTGTATACGCATTTCATTCAGCCGGGCCATTCCTTCCTGCACTTGTGCTCGTTATACTTCGTACACGACTGTCCATCTATGGTGCGGATATCTCCTTACCGTCGCGGGCTCGATGCATTGTGTTGGCCTCATACGCGCAGAACTGGAGATGTGCATGTCTTTACCTCAGAGCAGCAACGTCACCACAGTTGACCACGAGCAGCACCGTCGCGATACTGAACAGTTGGCGCAGCTGGGCTACCGGCAAGAGCTGCGTCGCACGATGAGCACCTTTTCGAACTTCGCGGTCGCCTTCTCCTATCTTTCCGTCACCACCGGCATCTTCGCGTTATTCGCCTTTGGTTTGGGAACGGGCGGGCCGGCGTTCATCTGGAGCTGGCCACTTGTATTTGCGGGGCAGCTTCTCGTGGGGCTTGTGTTCGCGGAGCTGGCCTCGCACTATCCACTGGCAGGCTCCGTCTTTCAGTGGTCCAAGCACGTCGGCAATAAGGATGTGGCCTGGATGAATGGCTGGGTGTATCTCGTCGCCCAGATCGCTACCATCGCATCGGTGGACTTTACGGTGCCGCCTGTGATTGCGACGCTATTGGGGCTGGACGCCAAGAACACGCAGGTGTTGATCGGCATCGCGCTGGCTGTGCTGATGCTGACGACGGTTATCAATATCATCGGCGTTAGGTTGCTGTCACTCATCAATAACATTGGAGTGATCGCCGAACTGATCGGCATGCTGGTGCTGGGCGCTATTCTGCTGTTTTTCCACGCGAACCATCCGCTGTCGTTTATCAATAATACAGCTGGCACGGAGGTGAATGGCACGTACCTGGGCACGTTTTTCGCGGCGATGTTGATGTCGCTTTTTGTGGTGTATGGCTTCGACACTGCGGGTACGCTCGCCGAGGAGACGCATAATCCCAGCCGGGCGGTGCCGCGCGCTTTGCTGATTGCGCTGCTGGGGTCGTGTGTCATCGGGGGACTGTTCCTGCTGGGCGCGATCCTGGCGATCCCCAACGGGCAGGGTGATCTGGCGAAGTATATGGCCAGCTCAACCGCACTAGAAGACATCATCGCGAATGCGGTGCCGAGCTTCTCCAGCCTCTTTTTCATCATCGTTGCGACGGCGATCACGGTATGTGGTCTGTCGGTGCAGGCAAATGCGACGCGCTTGCTCTTTTCAATGGCGCGGGACCGGCAACTGCCGGGGAGTAAGATGCTGTCGCGCGTGTCGCCCTCGTTTGGGACGCCAGTACTGGCCATTCTTGTCACGGCTGTCCTTGGCGCCGCGCTGATCTTCTTGACGCAGGTGGAAGCGGTGCTGGTGGCAGTGACTGTGGTGCTGATCTATCTGGCATATGGCATCTGCACGGCCTCGACGCTGGTGGCGCGTCTGCGCGGCTGGCCGCGAACGCCAGCGGCGTTTAGCCTGGGGAAGGCTGGATTCATCATCAACCTACTCGCGGTCGTGTGGGGCGTGGCGATGATTGTGAACTTGAGTTGGTGGCGTCCGGCACCGAACACGCCGTTCTACCTGAACGCAGCGGTCTATATCTTCGTGCCGTTGATTCTCATCATCGGCGCAATCTATTACTATGGCTTCCAGAGGCGACGCGCGGCTGCGGTGGGTGGCACTGTGCCGGGCAGAGAGCCAGCGACGCCGTAGCGCTTGGGTGAGAGGGTGCGTTCGGATGCTGCGGCGGTTGTGACACACCCTCATTGTAGCGTTTGGCATGGTGCAGGGGAGCGCTCTCTCTGCACCATTATTGTTGTCGTAGTGCTTCGCGGCTGGTCTGCTTCACTGTATGCTAGTCACCCCGGTTGGAACGGCACACTCAAGCGCGGGTGGGCGGGCCCGGACTGCGGGCACGAGATGCGTGCGCGTGGCGCGGAGAGGGGTGATGTAGGCTGTAGGTGGTTAGTGGGCGCCGGCGAGGGTATGTGCTGTGCGTGCCTCGAAGCGGCGGGAGACCAGCGATAGGCTGTAGCAGATTACGAAGTAGACCGCAAGCTCGACCGCATACCATTCCCAGCGCAACAGGCTGTTCGATGTGGATAAGGTTAATTGTTGGGTTCTCAGTGAGAGCTCGACGACGCCGAGGATCTGGAAGAATGCCGTGTCCTGGATGAGGGTGATGTAGTTGTTGGTCAGCGGGGGGGCCACGATGCGGAGCGCCTGCGGCAGAATGACGTGCCGGGCGGTCTGGAAGCGGCTCAATCCGAGGGTATGGGCGGCCTCGATCTGGCCGTGATCGACGGACTCGATGCCCCCCCGTATGACCTCGGCTATATATGCCCCATAATTGAAAGCCAGCCCGAAGATGGCAAAAACGAAGTTGCTCACGCCGGTGTCTCGCGGGAAGAGGCTGTTGGAGTTGAACGCGGTGAGGACGTTGTAGGCGGCGGTATCTACGTTCAGGTTGAAGAGGTAGAGGAGCAGGATGCGGACGCCGTAATACCAGACGATGAGCTGCAGCAGGAGCGGTGTTCCACGGATGGTTTCGACGTAGAAGGTGGCGATGCTGCGAATCAGGGTTACCTTGGAGAGGCGCGCAAATGCGGTGGGGATGGCGAAGATCATGGCGAGGATGCCAGCGAGAACAGCGCCGATGAGTGTCAGCAGAATGGGCCCGCCCAGCAGCGCGGGGGCTTGATCAAATGGATGTAGGGAGCCGCTCATGATTACCCTCCCGTGCGATTACTTGGATACTGCCGCGAGGAGACTTGCCTCCGCCTGTTTAGCCGGTGGGTGGCTGCGGCGACCTGCCAGAGCCATGAGCGTTCCTACTAGATAGACGACAAGGCCCAGTGTGCAGAAGATGAACAGGATCAGCGCGATGGAGAGCGCAATGGCGACGAGGACTTGTCCGAGCGCCAGGAACACTGAGCTCGCGGATACTCCCAGGGTCAACACGTCACACGCCCAGCCGATCGCCATGGCTCCGAGCAGGACAGCAACTGCCATCTGGGTCAGGTCGCGCTTGGGCGCAAAGGTGCTGCTGCGAAGGCTGGCTTCGACTCGCCGCGCCAGTCTGCCGAGTGGAAGGCTCAGGAGCAGGTAGATCAGCGCGGCAACGAGGAAGAACTGCCAGCTTAGATAACCGAATCGTCTGCTGAGTACATTTGCTTGTACTGTCAGCTCCAGGATCGTGATGAGGCTGAGAATCGATGAGTCTTTGTACATGTAGATGATGTCGTTGATCACGGGGGGAAGCACGATTGGTATCATCTGTGGGACAATAATCAGGCGTAGTGACTGCCAGTAGCTGAGGCCGAGTACGGCGGCAGCCTCGCCTTGACCGCGGTCGAGCGCGGCCATGCCCGCGCGTAGATTTTCGCACTCGTATGCTGCGTAGTTGAGGACGAGCGTCGCGATGCCGGCGGTGAAGGCATTGAGGAACCAGTTGGGCAGGAAGAGAAGTGATGTGTAGATGGCGAGGAGCTGAACGAGCAGGGGGGTATTGCGGAAGAACTCGACGTAGGTGCGCGCCGGCGCCCGCACGATGCGCCACGGCGAGCGCGACATCAGGGCAAGGACGAACCCGATGAACAGCGCGAGCGGCATGGATAGGAAACAAAATGCGATGGTCGTGCCGACACCAAACAGGAAGTAGTTGTGAAATGGGGCGCCGGCATGGTCGGTGTAGGTGGTGAGCACGCCGACGAAATCGGTGAGGAAGTGCAGATTGAAGTGAATGAGGTTTGTGAGATTGAAGAGAGGGGCCTGAGACTGCGTTTGCTGTTTGTCGAAGGCACCGAGTGTCAGTGAGCCACAGCTACCAAAGACCGCCACCATGGCGGCGACCAAGGCGAGAAAGCGAAGGGACGCGGATCGTTGTGCTGATTGTTGCCTCACTATGCTCCTCCGATGTATGTCCCTCCGACTCGTCTTGCGGCCGCAGGTGCGGTAGCGGGATAGGGACGAAAGCGACCGTGGTAGCCTCATCGGGCCGTGCGCCGGTCACTCATGGAAGGAGTGGCCGCGATGTACACGACCACTCCTTTGTGTGCGTAGGTGTGGCTACTTGGAAGCCGTTGGCAGGTCAGGACATCCCGAGACGTGTGTGGGATTATCGGGCAGGAAGTTACCTATGCATGCCTGCGAGGCGTTCCACATGCCGTACTTTTCAAGCACTGGCTGGCTATTGGAGGCTGCGTTGTAGGCACCGCCGGTCTCGTAAATCTTACGCAGCGTGCCGTTGTTCCACATCACCTCGATTGCCTTGTTGACCTCGCCGATGAGCTTATCCGCGTTGGGATTGTTCGGGCTGAAGGCGATGGCGTAGTAGCCTGGGTCCATGGGATCGCCGACGATCTTGAATTTGCCGCTGGGGTCGTTCGCACCATACCAGGCGGCGATGGGCGTATCGATGAACATGGCGTCCACGCGCCCTGACTGGAGATCAGTGAACGGTGTCGGGGTGTCGGTCACCTTAATGTTGATCTTGTTGTTTGGATTCTTGGCGTTGTAGTCATCCATGACCGTTTGGGCCTCATAGCCGGTGCCAGTCTCGACTGTCTTACCGGCAAGGTCGTTGAAGGTGTGGATGGAGGTATTTGTTGAGAGCACGACGATGGACTGGGTGTACACGTAGTAGGGGATGCTGAACTTTGCCGATTTCAGGTTGTCTGGGGTGATCTCCAGCCCGTTCATGAAGAAGTCGAATTGCTGCGAGGCGAGTCCTTGTGGCCAGTTCGACCAGGTGATTTGTGTGGGCTGCTCCTGGATGCCCATTAGTTGGGCCATCGCAGTGGCGATATCGACCTCAAAGCCGTAGTAGTCCGCTTTGGGGTTGTTCGAGTCTTTCGGCACGATGTAGGGCATGCCGCCGGTCGTGTCTGCGCCCCACTTGAAGACGCCGGGCAGCAACGTGCCGTCGTGGCCGATTTGGACGGTGGCGGTAGATTTTGGGGGGGAACTTACGTTGCCGGTGCCGCAGGCGCTCAGCAGCAGCGCGAGCAAGGTCACAGCTAAAAGTGTGGCGCGAAGAGTCCAGTGTTGGTGCGAGGATGATGCCTGACGGAGATGTGAACTGAGCATGGTATGCCCTTTCTCTCAGACGTGCTACGAGGCCGACGGGACCTACACTGGCAGGCATACCGGGCTCTACCGAGGCTGCGCTGCCGTCTACCTTGCCGGCCGATGCCACCACAACCGCGTGCTTAGACCCTTTCGGGCTGCGCTACACGGCGTGTAACACTCGATCCAGGAATGTGCGTGTGCGCTCGTGGTTGGGATGGGCGAAAACCTGCTCTGGATCGCCCTCCTCGACGATGCATCCCTGATCGATGAACACCACACGGTCCGCCACCGAGCGGGCAAAACCCATCTCGTGAGTGACTACGACCATCGTCCGGCCTTCCTCAGCAAGCTCGCGCATTACACGGAGCACCTCGCCCACCAGTTCAGGATCGAGCGCCGAGGTCGGCTCATCGAATAAGAGCACTTTGGGATTCATGGCCAGTGCGCGCGCGATAGCTACGCGCTGCTTCTGGCCGCCGGAGAGCTGGCTTGGGTAGGCTTCGGCTTTATCGGCAAGGCCTACCTTTGCCAGGAGTGTGCGCGCTTGCTCTTCGGCTTGCTGGCGCGGAAGGCGACGCACATGCAGAGGAGCAAGCACGATATTGTCTAGCACGCTCATGTGGGGGAACAGATTGAAGTTATAAAAGACCATGCCAAGCTCGCGCCGCACGGCGCTAAGCTCGGCATGGGAGAGTTGTGAGGTGATCTCCTGCCCATCAATGATGACGGTGCCGCACGTTGGCGTCTCAAGGTAATTGATACAGCGGATAAGCGTGCTCTTACCGGATCCGCTGGGGCCGATGATGGCAACGCACTCGCCTCTCTTGACTGAGAAATCGATCCCTTTGAGGACGTGGCGAGCGCCAAAATACTTGTCAAGGCCACGGACTTCGATCATAGTGGCTGCGCCACCAAGCGGCGGTGGTTTGTCTGTGGTAGGCATCGCGCCAGGAATTGGTTGGTCAAGCTTGGCCATGCTGTATGCCTCGGGGAGGAATAGTGTGGACATGCCGCACGGAGTGGCAACATCAACCAACGGTAAGGAGGGATGGTGACGCATGTGAACACTACGCTTGTAGCCGCGCGGCGCTCATGGATTGCCTGTGGTGTGCAGTATAACACTCCCCGACCTGCTGTACATACGCTGCAGTTGGCCATAGTGTACACAATTCATTAGCACTGCGGTCTGTACTGGCTATCAGCGCTTCATGCTGGATACACTGTCTCTTTTCAGACAGTCATAGGTCTACCCGAGGGTGCGCGTTATTGTTTCCGTGACGCTCATCCCGAAGGGGGCGAGCTCGCGCAGGAACGTAAAGGGCTCAAACGCTAACTCGGCACCGCAGGCACCGAGCGTGCGAGCGTCGCCGCTGCCCAGCAGGATGCCGGCGATGGCAAGCGGCACGCCGGTGTCGATGTCACCGGCGGCTGCCTGCCAAGGCGCATAGGGTTGCACAACCATCTCCTCGACGAGCCGCGCTGGAGTGCCGTCACGCGTGCCCTGGGCTACGACGCGCAGCACATCGCAATCGGCTGGCTCTTCGCTGGGCGCATCTGCTGTGGCTCGGGCGGCCACTAGTGCCGCTACGAATTCGCGCGGCGGTATGCGTAGCGTTGTTCCTTGCTCTGGATCACGTACGAGGATTGGGTCCGAGCTTGCCAACCCAATATCTACCAGTAGCTTGAGCTGAGAGAGGAATGCTGGTGGAAACGCGATCTTGAATGAGGCATGGCGGAGGCCGCGATCGCGGAACGAGAGGGGAAACAGCGCCACCTCGGAATGGAGCGTGTGCATGGCTGTGGCGCTACCGACCGGGGACGGGAATTCAATCTGTTCCTGGCCGCTCATCGGCGGGACGGTATGCCAGCCGCCATCGGCGTAAACCATTGGTTGAAGGGTACATTCGTCGAGGATGGTGCGGATGGAGTAGGGTACCGCAAAAGGCGCGTCTGATGGACGAACGTCGCCGCTGCCGATGCGCACATCCAGGCGCTCAACGCTGTCAAGGTGGTCTACCGCGACACGTGCCAGCAGATTTGTGATGCCGGGGGTGCTGCCGATGCCGAGCACAGCAGTGATGCCAGCTTCCTTGAAGGCGGCGTCGAGCTCGTACTGGCGGCGCGTCATGTGGAACAGGCCCCCGAGGTCGGCATACGACACGCGAGCCGCGAGCGCAGCGCGCATGACATGCAGGTTGTAGGGATAGTCTGTGGCATTGAG